>JAJUHD010000058.1 GCA_029268085.1 Bacillota bacterium
AGGCTTTTGCAGGCAAGCAGCACTACCTCAGCCTGCATATAAAGGTCAATATCGCCGAGGCACTCGAGCCCCACCTGCATAATCTCTCGGTACTCGTTCGAGCCGTGCGGCGTACGGTACACGTTTTCGTTATAATAGAGCTTCTCCGGTTCCGAAGGCTCTGTCGGCGCATTCTTCGCAATTGACAAAGTTACGTCCGGCTTGAGTGCCATTAGCTTTCCGCTGAGGTCCGTGAAGGTAATGACCCGCTGGCTCGGAAGAAAGCTCTTATTCTCAAGGTAGAGATCGTATTCCTCGAACTTGCTCATTTTATATTTTTTATAACCATACTGCTCGTACAGGTTTCGAAGGCCGAAGATTGCGCGCTCCTCGCGCCTGAGGATCGAGTCCGTGATGTTCAATTGAGCAGGTCTCCTTTCGGGTTGTTGCTTTTTTACCTATGTCAAAAGTATACATCACACGGGAATTCGCGTCAATGCTTCATTTCGCTAATTTATTACTATGTTAAAGTTATTTATATGGTATATTTGTCTATCTATCTGACTATGCCTCTGATAAACGCTCTTTTTTCGGGAGCCGTATCGGAAAAGGCATAGCTTTCAAGCAATATTTTTTCCGCTTCCTTTGCGCTCTCTTTGTCGCGCGCGTGAATTGTGAGAAGGCTTTCATTACAGTTTACATAATCTCCTGTCTTTTTATGGAGCACAACTCCGACAGACAGATCAATCGGGCTGTCCTTTATCTCGCGCCCTCCGCCTAACGCAATACAGGCCCTTCCGATGCCGTCCGCCTGTATTGTCTTAATATACCCAGCTTTTGGCGACGGCAGTTCAAAGGTAAAAGGCGCCGATGGAAGAAGCGAAGTATCAAATACAGCCCGTCTGTCGCCGCCCTGCGCTTCCACAAAGTCCGCGAGCTTTCTGAGCGCAGACCCATCCTCGATGCAATTTTTAAGCATTTTTATTGCCTCGGCTTCACTTTCCGCCATGCCCGCCTCGGTGAGCACACAGGCGCCGAGAATCAGGCACAGTTCGCGAAGCTTGCCCTCGTTTTCGCCCTTCAGGACGGCAATCGCCTCCTTGACCTCCAGCGCGTTGCCGACCGCGAACCCCAACGGCTCGTCCATATCCGATACGACTGCGACTGTCTTTTTCCCGGCGATTTTGCCGAGAGAGACCATCTGGCGCGCAAGCTCAAAGGAATCCTCCTCTTTTTTCATAAAGGCTCCGCTGCCCGTCTTGACGTCCAGAACTATTATATCCGCGCCTGAAGCAAGCTTTTTGCTCATAATACTGCTCACAATAAGCGGAAGAATATCTACCGTTCCGGTCACGTCACGCAGGGCATAGAGTTTTTTATCCGCAGGCACAAGATGAGCCGTCTGCCCCGCGATAACGAAGCCGACCTCATTCGCCTGCTTTATGAACCTCTCGCCGTCTATAGATGTCGTAAGCCCCGGAAAGCTCTCAAGCTTATCGATAGTCCCGCCCGTATGTCCGAGACCGCGGCCCGACATCTTCGCCACCTTTATCCCGACGGACGCGAGCATCGGGCACAGAGCAAGCGAAGTCTTGTCGCCGACTCCGCCCGTCGAGTGCTTATCGGCCTTTATACCTTGAACGTTGCTCAGATCCAGAGTGTCGCCGCTTTTTATCATTTCTTCCGTAAGATACAGCGTTTCTTTTTCGGACATACCGCGAAAATAGACTGCCATGAGGAACGCGGACATCTGGTAATCCGGTATCGAACCGGCGACATAGTTTTTGATGAGATATGAGTACTCCTCTTTTGTCAGTTCACTGCCGCCGCGCTTTTTAATTATAAGGTCATAAGTGTTCATAGTGTTATACTCCGTAGTTTTGGATATTTAGCCTGTCCGTAAAGTACCGGCTCCGTCTATTTTCTGATTCTATCATGCTCAGGAAGTTTTTTGAAGCAAATTTGTTATCATAAGCCGCGGTAGCCCTCATATAATCAAACAGATAAGGTATCATATATTTTGGGAGGTCTTATGGATATTGAAATTACGGGAAACTATCCCATTATACTAGACGGTGAAACTGCAGGAGAACTGACGGTTACCCGCGAGGGGCTGTTCTGGAGCTTCGATGCGAAATGCGAATTGCGGAGCGAGATTGTCCGGCTTTCTGTCTACGGGGATGGGAAGGAGGGTTATCTCGGCATAATGGAACCTTTCGGTGAAATGCTTAAACTAAACCGGAAATTCAGCCGCGCCGCGCTAAAGGATTTTCCCTCAAGGATAAGCCATGCAGGTCAAAAGGGAGAGCTTGAGTTTATCGGAACAGAGGTATCCGAGATTAAGCAGGAGCCTGTCGAGATTATGCAGGAGTCCACGGACATAAATCAGGCGCCGCAAGCTCCTTCGTATAGCGGTGAATTCCCACAATCTTGTTACATCAAAGACGAATCTGAGCCTCCAGTTCCACCAGAGGATAACAAACCGCCTCCTGAAGAATCCGAGTACCCACTCATGGATATGACCGCGCTTGACTGGCGTCCCTGTGCCCTTCCCTGTTCGCTCTTTTCCGGAATCAGGGAAAAGAGGGTCTGCAGCAACATTACGGGAGCTTTTATCGCTCAGCTAAATGGTTTCCAACTGCTTGCCGTACCCGAGGATATCGCCTTATCGCTTCCTAAGGATGCGATTCACTTTGTCGATGAGATCAATTTTTCAGATGAAAAATTTATGATTTGCATAATTAAAAACGGCAGGTCTGTTTTGGAGTTCTGACTTTTTGTCAGAACTCCGAATATTTTTATTTTGCCGCGAAATACTAAAATTGCATCGAAAAGCAGCCAAAATCGGGGGCCGGCGAGGGCTTTTTAACCAAAGGGTTATCCTGCGGCGGTTTCTTTCGTTTTGTGTCCGCAAGTTGTTTTTCGGTGCAACTCAATGTCGTAAATTGAAGGAGGTACACCCATGCCAAATCTGACGTCAAAGGAACTTACTGCTCTTGAGGATCAAATCAGCATTGAGCAGAATCTTGTCAAAAAGTTCGAGTCGATGGCAAGCATGTGCAGCGACGCAAAGATCCAGCAGGATCTGAGAAACTTTGCAGGGAAACACCGCGCACATTACAACACACTCGTTTCATTCTTGCAGTAAAAGGAGGCCTGTTATGCAGAACCAGAACGCGAACCAGAACATGGTCCAGAACCAGTGGCAGAAAACGATGACTGAAAAAGACATCCTCCAGGACTGCCTTTCCAGTGAAAAGTACACTACGAGCAGCTATAATACCTTCGCAGGCGAATGCGTCAGCGAGCAACTCCGCAGTGCATTCCTTAACATCCTTGATGACGAGCACCGTATCCAGGCGGATATTTTCAACGAAATGAGCTCAAAGGGCTGGTATCAGGTTCAGCCCGCAGATCAGCAGCAGGTACAGCAGGTCAAACAAAAATACAGCGCTCAGATATAATAAACACGTTCGAAAAAAAAATGTCACCGTAAAGCTTTGCCTTACGGTGACATTTTTTCAGAAAGGAAATCGGACTCGATAAGCCCTGCCCTATGAAATTGAATAGCCGCCTCTTACGAGCAGAGTGACCGACGAGCCCGCTTTGACTCCGTCCCCGTCTGCAGCGACCATACACAAATGATTCTGTGTGAGTGCCGTACCAACCGAAACGGTCTTTCCGTCTGTCACGTCGGAAAGGCCCGAGCTGCCGCTGCACGAAGCCGTACCGCTGCGCAAAATGATCTCGCAGCCGATACTGCCCTTAAGTGTCTGTCCGCTCGTAAGACTCACTGATGTGAAATTCAGCCCTGATGTGCTTGAGGCGATCTGCTGCTCCATCTGCTGCACCTGAGCGTCGAGCTTGGACTGGAACTCAGCCTGAAGCTTCGGCGTAACTGTTTGGTCAAGATAGCTCTTGGCGACGAGCGGATCCGCCTGTGTCCCGAAAGTCGAAGCGGCGTATGCGCCGATGCCCGCCCCCACGGCCAGAAGCAGAACTGCTGCCAAAACGATTATAATTTTCTTGTTTTTCAT
The DNA here is from genome assembly GCA_029268085.1 of Bacillota bacterium. Lineage (GTDB taxonomy): Bacteria > Bacillota > Clostridia > Oscillospirales > Oscillospiraceae > UBA2658. Next base: position 4,017 of record JAJUHD010000058.1, read on the forward strand.
AGTATGTATACCTCTCTTTGGTTTAAAGCGGGCCGACAAGAGCCGACCCGCTTTTTCTCTTGCGGCAATAGCCCTATCCCTCCAGACCGAAGCTGACCGCGATGGCGTTGTCCACTTCGTTCATCAGCGGCTCATCCAGTCTGCCCATTCGCTCCCGCAAACGGGATTTGTCGATTGTTCTTATTTGTTCCAACAGTATTACGCTGTCACGGCTCAGCCCGCAGCTCTGTCCCGAAAGCTCGATGTGAGTCGGAAGCCTTGCTTTTCCCACCTGCGAGGTTATGGCGGCAGCTATTACCGTCGGGCTATGTTTATTGCCCGTATCATTCTGAACTATGAGCACGGGGCGCATCCCACCCTGCTCGCTGCCGACGACGGGACTCAGGTCGGCGTAAAAAATATCTCCGCGTCTGACTGTGGTCAATGCGTTTCACACTCCGATGATATATTGCCCTCTACATTTTATGTAAGAGAGTATTAACATTGTTTCACCTCGGAGCAATATTTATACATTGGCCAAAAAGGATTTTTACGAAGTATAGACCCTGGGTATACGTTTTGTCAGCGCGCAAAAAACCTCATATGAAATCGTTCCGGCCTTTTCAGCGACTTCTTTTGCAGAGATGGCTTCCTCGCCGTCGTGTCCGAATATCGTCGCGACATCGCCTGTTTTGACATCAGGAATATCAGTCACATCAACCATGCACATATCCATGCAGATGCGGCCGATCTGTCTGCACCTTTTGCCATGTACCAAAACGTCGATCTTGTTTGAAAGTGCCCTGTGCAGCCCGTCAGCATATCCGATCGGCAGAACGGCAATCTTCATCTTCCTGTCTGCGGTAAAAGTGCAGCCGTAGCTGATGCAATCGCCTGCCTCATGCTCATTTACCGCAACAATGCGCGACTTGAGCTCCATAACAGGCGCAAGCCTGATACCGCCGGTTTCGTGGCCGGGATACATGCCGTAAAGCGCAATGCCGGGACGAACCATGTCGAGATACATCTCAGGGTAGTTTATCACAGCTCCGCTGTTTGCGCAATGCCTGATCTTAAAATGGACTCCGGAAGCAGTCTCGATTTTTTCAATTGCGTCCTTAAACGCCCTAAACTGAATTCTCGTGTAAGCATCCTTTTCCAGTTCGTCCGAAACGGCAAAATGGGTATAAACGCCTTCCGGTTCAAGGTTCGGAAGCTTCAGCGCCGCAAGGACTTCGCTGACATCGCCGCTTTTGACATCAAAGCCCAGTCGGCCCATGCCGGTCTCAAGCTTTATATGGATCTTCAGCGTTTTGCCTTGCTTGACGGCAATGTCGGAATACGCCTTGGCAGCTTCAAGGCTGCCGACCGTCTGTGCGGCATCAAGATCAAAAAGCCTTTCCGCAAATTCAGGATGGGTTGTTCCGAGGATAAGTATCGGCAGCTTGTTGCCGGCATTCCTAAGCTCTGCCGCTTCATCTATGCACGCGACTCCAAGATAGTCGCAATGGATTATCTCCAGATACTTTGCAACCGCCACGGCTCCGTGACCATAAGCATCGGCCTTGACGACGCCCATAAATTTACATTCCTTGGGCAGTTTTGATCGTATCTCGTCATAGTTCCAGCCTATCCCCGAAATTTTCACCTCTGCCCACGTTCTCTTTTTGTTCTCCAGCATTGTCTAAACCTCTATATCATCGAATTTCGTAATTGTAATTTTAATCTGTACCCTCTCGCCGCTTCTCACATCGGCGTAAACAGGCGTCATGTCCGAGCTTCTCTGCCAAAGGGTCATTACGGTCCCGTCCGGCATTTCGAGCTCGGTAACCGCCAGAATGATCCCGTCTTTTTTTTCGCTCCACGAGTTTTCCAGATGGCCTTCTCGCACCACGTCCATCAAAGCCGGCAAAGCCATGAGCGGCGAGAGCTTTTCCGTGAGAGTACCGCCGGTATCCAGCATAGCTCCGTCGTAGGAAAGCTGGGCTTCGTCTTCCATGATATGCGCTTTGATATCCGCGATAAGCTCGGGAGAGCGCACCTCAACGGTTTCACCCTCCGCATTCACTGTATATAAAAGCGTATACTCGCACACCTTTTCGTCATCGGAAGCCACGACTTTGGCTTCTATCTGATGTTCGGCAGCCGCAAGCCAGCCTTCTCTCCAGTCGGTATACATTCCCTCGTACTTTGCGGATTTGGAGCATCCGCACAATACTGCGAGGCTTATCATCAGTGCAAGCAAGCCTGCCTGCTTCATTTTTCACCTCGTTATAGATTTCGTTATTTCTGGTATAGCCTCGATAATGTCCTGCGGCAGCATGCCGTATTCGCCGAGCCGCTCCGCGCAGAGATCGCCGGAAGCGGCGTGGACCGCACACGCTGTTATGACGGCCTGTTTAAATGAAAGTTGCCCTAAAAACGCTCCGATTATCCCCGCAAGTACATCTCCGCTGCCGCCTTTTGCCATTCCAGGGTTGCCCTCAGATATTATGTAAACCTCTCCGTCGGGGAACGCGATAATCGTATGGTGTCCCTTCAGCACAAGCACACACTCGCGGCTTAAAGCAAATGACCTTGCATCACCGACCCTGTCACCCGTCAGGACTCCGCCGAGGCGGAGGAATTCACCCTCATGCGGCGTGAGCACCGGCGGTCTCTTCGCCGATTTAACGATCTGAGGATCATTGCCCAAAGCAAAAAGTCCGTCCGCATCGATTACAAGCTGCTTTGTACTTTGTGTGACAACTGAGCGTATAAGTTCGCCCAGCTCTTCTGAGCGTGAAATTCCACAGCCCAAGACACATACATCGCTCTGTTCAAGCTTTTCCATTATGACGGGCAGCGCTGATATGCTTATCCTTCCGTTGCCCCTGTCGGCCAGAGGAAAGGGCATGGGTTCAAGCAGCCGGGACGCCGTGATGCCATAAATCTCATTCGGCACTCCGATGGATATCAATCCCGCGCCGCTTCTCGCGGCGGCTTTTGCGCAGAGGACCGGCGCGCCCGTATATCCGACACTTCCGCCGATTATCAGCAGCTTTCCATAATCGCCCTTATGGCTGACTCTCGGCCTGGCCGGCAGCGAAAGGTCTTTCGCGCTAACGGAAAAGACATTAATTCCGGCATCAGCCATAGATTCCGCCGGTATGCCGATATCGACTACCCTGAGCTTTCCGCAGCAGGCGCAGCCCGGCTCCGCAAAATGCCCGATCTTGGCCATTGAAAATGTCACAGTGATATCCGCGCGCACAGCGTCGCCCAGTATGCGACCCGTATCAGCCTCGACTCCGCTTGCGATATCCGCCGAGACAACGGGAGCTTTAGATTCGTTAATCAGCTTTACCGCGGCAAGAGCCTTTCCGTGAAGCTCGCTGTTTAGCCCGATTCCGAAAAGCGCGTCGATTATAACGCCCGCGTTGTTAGCCAATTCCCCGATTCGCAAATCATCGGGGTCAAAGTTTTCCAGCGTACCGCCGAGCTCTATGAGCCTGCGCTCCATTTCGGCGCAGTCGGGCGTCATTTTCGAGCGCTCGCCCACCAGATAGCAGCGAATGCCGACGCCCCGTCGCAGGAGATATACTGCGGCGCCGATCCCGTCTCCGCCGTTGTTGCCGCTTCCGCAGAAGACGACGGCTGATTTGTTGGCGCCCATAAGCTCGATCGCCGCTAAAGAAATCTGCTTTGCGGCGTTTGTCATAAGCAGGGTTGATGGTATGCCGAGCACATGGATCGCATACTCGTCCGCATCGCGCATTGCCTTTGAATTCGTGATCTGCATACGTTCTCCCTTCGCCGAAATCTTACGCTATTTTATTAATATTAATAAAATATTATAACTTTCCAAAAATAATTAGTCAAATTTATTCTTGCCTAATCGCCGCGCTTGTGATATAAAGATTTTGTTATATATGTGCATTGATGGGGAAAATAATGTTGCCATTTTGCCAAAGAGAGGGGTCGCCGCCGGCTGAAAGCGCCCTGCGGAAAAGACATTTGGTTCGCCCCGGAGCAACCGGCCAATCACCGGCGGAGCCGCACCGTTAAAGGCGGGATAAGTGCGGCGCTTGCGCCGAATTCGGGTGGTACCGCGGAAGGAATCCCTTTCGTCCCTTTAAGTCTGGGGCGAAGGGCTTTTTTTATCCCCGAACAAGTTAAACTATATTATATAATATATCATAATCACATAAGGAGCAGAGTATGAAAAAACTTTTGCAGGAACTTAAGGACGCCTCCCTGTCCGCAATCTCAAGCGCTGACAGTATAGACGTTCTTGAAAATCTAAGAGTCAAATATCTAGGCAAAAAGGGCGAGCTCACAGCCATCCTCAAGCAGATGGGCACTCTTTCAGAGGACGAGCGCCCCGTGATCGGGCAACTTGCCAACGAAGTCCGCGAGGCTCTGACCAGTTCTATCGACGCAAGACGCGAGGAGCTCTCAAAGAAAATGCTCGAAATGCGTCTGCGCGCGGAGAAGATCGACGTTACGATGCCCGGAAAGTCCGTTACTATCGGCAAAAAGCACCCGCTTAACACCGTACTCGACGAGGCCATGGAGATATTTATCGGTATGGGCTTCACAATAGTGGACGGGCCAGAAATCGAATATGCCGAATACAACTTTACAAAGCTGAACACAGCGGAAGGCCATCCGGCCCGCGACAGGCAGGACACTTTTTATTTCGCCGACGACGACTCCATTCTGCTTCGAACCCAGACATCCCCGGTACAGGCTCGCGTAATGGAAACCCAGCCTCTTCCCATCCGCATACTCTCACCCGGCAGAGTTTACCGCAAGGACGAGGTCGACGCGACCCACAGCCCCATGTTTCACCAGATAGAAGGTCTCGTCGTCGACAAAGGCATCACCATGGGCGACCTTAAAGGCACGTTAAACACTCTTCTCCGCAAGCTTTACGGCGAAAATGTCGTTACGCGCTTCCGTCCGCACCACTTTCCCTTCACCGAGCCCTCCTGCGAGGTTGATATCCAGTGCTTCGAGTGCGGCGGCAAGGGCTGCCGGATGTGCAAGGGCGAAGGCTGGATTGAGATTCTCGGCGCGGGCATGGTGCATCCCAACGTGCTTGAAAACTGCGGAATCGACAGCAAGGTATATTCCGGCTTTGCCTTCGGCATAGGTCTGGAGCGCATCACCATGCGCCGCTTTGATATCAGTGACCTGCGTCTCATTTTTGAGAACGACGTCAGGTTTTTAAACCAGTTCTAAGGGGGGAAAAGGATATGAATCTTTCACGTGAATGGCTGTCCGAATTTACGGACATAAAGGCTTCGGATAAAGAATACTGCGACGCTATGACCCTCTCCGGCTCAAAGGTCGAAGGCTGGGAGATTACTGGCGCCGAAATCAGCGGCGTTGTCGTCGGAAGGGTGCTGGATATCGTCCGCCACGAAAACAGTGACCATATGTGGATTTGCACCGTCGATGTCGGCAAGAGCGCTCCTATAACTATCGTGACCGGCGCGCAGAACGTCCGGAAGGACGACCTCGTCCCGGCAGCAACCGACGGAGCAACGCTTCCCGGCGGCGTTACGATACGCACGGGCAAGCTCCGCGGCGTCGAGTCGCAGGGCATGCTCTGCTCGCTCAAGGAACTTGGGCTGGACACTCACGATTACCCATATGCCATCGAGGATGGTATCTTTATCCTCCAGGAGCCTTGCAAGGTCGGCGACGATATAAGGGATGTCCTTGGGTTCAACGACACCGTAGTTGAATTTGAGATTACAAATAACCGTCCGGACTGTCTCTCCGTCATCGGGCTTGCGCGTGAAAGCGCAGCTGTATTCGGTACAGAGCTAAAGCTCCACAAGCCTGTCGTCAAGGGCGGCGCCGGTAATATTGCCGACCATCTCAAGGTGGAAATCGCAAATCCCGAGCTTTGCCCCCGCTATACGGCGAAGATGGTCAAAAATATCAAAATCGCTCCTTCCCCTGCGTGGATGCGCCGCAGGCTTCGCGCTTCCGGCGTGCGCCCGATAAACAACATCGTCGATATCACAAACTATGTTATGCTTGAATATGGCCAGCCTATGCATGCTTTTGACTATTCCTGCGTCAAGGGCGGCAAAATCGTCGTGCGCCGCGCAAAAGCGGGCGAGGTTCTAAAAACGCTTGACGACAAGGACCGCGCGATAACGCCCGATATGCTTGTTATTGCTGACGAGCGTGACCCTATCGGGCTTGCGGGCGTAATGGGCGGCGGCAACAGCGAGATAACCGATAAGACTAATACTATAGTTCTTGAGTCTGCAAACTTTAACGGCACCTCAATCCGCAAGACCGCAATAGCTCTCGGAATGCGCACGGATGCCTCGGGCCGTTTCGAAAAGGGCCTCGACCCCATGAACACCGTCAAAGCAGCGGAGCGTGCCTGCGAGCTTATAGAGCTCCTTGGCGCCGGCGAGGTCATGGACGGGGTCATCGACATCATAGCCGTCGAGCCTAAGGAAGTCCGTCTGGAGCTTGAGCCGGAGCGCGTAAACGCTCTTCTTGGCACGGACATCGACCGTGAATTCATGGTCAAGGTCCTTGAAAAGCTCGAATTTACTGTTGACGGCAACACAGTTATCGTCCCCTCCTTCCGCTCCGACATTGAGCACTGCGCGGATATTGCCGAGGAGGTCGGCCGCTTCTACGGCTATGACAAGATCGAGCCGACCGTTTTCAAAGGCGCGGCAACTTTAGGCGGCTTTTCTCCAAAGCAGAAGTTTGAGCGCGAGATCAGCGCCGTATGCCGTGGCCTGGGCTATTTCGAGGTCATGACTTATTCGTTCGGCAGCAAAACCGCATGGGATAAAATTCACCTTCCAGCGGACAGCCCGCTGCGTAAAGCCTATATCATACAGAACCCGCTCGGCGAGGATACGAGCGTTATGCGTACGACCTCTCTGCCCTCAATGCTGGACGTTCTCGGTACTAATCTGGCAAAGCGCAATATGGATGTGAAGCTCTTTGAGCTTGCAACCGTCTATCTGCCCGTTAAAGGGCAGGATCTTGCCGACGAGCAGACGATTCTTACCCTCGGCGCATACGGAAAAGACGCAGGCTTCTTCGAGCTAAAGGGCAGCATCGAGGCGCTTTTTTCCGATCTGCGCATAAAGAATGTGCGCTTTGCAGCGGTTTCGGACAACCCGGCCTATCACCCCGGGCGCTGCGCAGAAATAACCTGCGGCGATACCGTTCTCGGCAGAATGGGACAGGTACACCCCTCGGTTGCGGAGGAATTCGGGCTGAATGTCGGTGTTTTCATGGCCGAACTGAACGTAAAAGCTCTTATGGCCTCCGTCTCAGGCGAGCCTTCTTACGTTCCCCTGCCGCGTTTCCCCGCCATGACGCGCGATATCGCAGTCGTTTGCGACTCCTCCGTAACAGTTGCCGCGCTTTCGGATACGATGTATGAGGCAGGCGGTGAATACCTTGAAAGCTGCAAGCTCTTCGATGTGTACACCGGGACCGGCATACCCGAAGGCAAGCGCAGCGTCGCTTTCTCGCTCTCTATGCGTGCGAAGGATCAGACGCTGACGGACGAACACGCAGACGAAATTATGAGAGCCATCCTTGCGAAGCTTGAAAAAGTGCACGGCGCTGTTATAAGATAAGCCCTTTTGCGCCAAAATGTAACTGAATAGTAATATTAGACCGCTTTACTCTTGGAATATATTTGCTATAATAAGGTTACAAAGCTGAAGGGAGGCTATAAGCATGGAGGATGCAACGCGCAAGTTCAATGTCATTGATAACAAGACGGAAATGAAGGAGATATTGTCCTCCGTATATAACTCTCTTGTGGTGAAGGGCTATAATCCGATAAATCAGATCGTCGGATACATTCTTTCTGAAGATCCCACCTATATCACAAATTATAACAATGCCCGCAGCCTTATCTGCCGTCTGGACCGTGATGAGCTTCTTCACGAGCTAGTCGTCAGCTATCTGGAGAGGTAGAAGCGGCAGACATAATGAGTATTGAAAATCTGCGCTCTTAAATCAGAGCGCAGATTAATGTTTTTTCTAAACTAATATCTTGACAACGCCGGATAATATAGTATAATAACTCTTGCGTCTGCAAAGAAAATCGAATATAGCGGGATTGTGTAAAGGTAGCACAGCAGACTCTGACTCTGTTTGTGAGGGTTCGAATCCTTCTCCCGCTGCCATAAAAGTACCCTAAAATGCCTAATAAACGGTGTTTTAGGGTATTTTTTTGTGAATTATTTTAAATTCCAGCAATTTTTTCGCATTCAGGTC
>JAJUHD010000059.1 GCA_029268085.1 Bacillota bacterium
CGTTCCGCTGATTACGCAGGCCTCACCGATATTGCCGCCGTCTATAACGGAATTTACGACTCTTGAATATGCTCCGATACGGCTTCCCGAATGGACGACGCTCCTTCCGATTACAACGTCGTGCCCGACAAGAGCACCGTCGCAGACAACACAGGGCGGAATGAGCCGCGCGGACGATGGAAGGCCACGAGGGGCGTAGATCCCGGGCGACAGGGAATTATTTTGGGCGGGGCTGATTTTGAGCTTACCGTCCAGCGCGTCCAGACAGCATCGGAGATAGCTTTTGCTGTTGCCGATGTCGCACCAGTAGCCCTGCATCGGAATGCCGACAATCTCCAGACCTTTTCTGGCCATAAGCGGAAAAAGGTCGCGCGCGAAGTCAAAGGGAGCGTCCGGCAGGATAAGGTCGAGCACCTTTGGAGATACCATATATATACCGGTGTTTACAAGGTCCGTTACGACCCGCTCCCAGCTCGGCTTTTCGATGAAGCTGATGACCCTGTCGTTCCTGTCGGTGAGGACGGTGCCGTAAGGTAAGGGCTCGGAGTGAGAGTAAAGCGCCATAGTTACAAGCGCGCCTCTCTTCTTATGTTCTTCCGCCAGATAGCTGAGGTCGAAATCGCAGGCCGCGTCGCCGCTTATTACCAAAAAATCTTCGTTTCCGACAAAATCCTTGCACGAGCGAACTCCGCCCGCCGTTCCGAGAGGTTTTTTTTCAATCCTGTACTGCATTGAAACGCCAAAGGCGCTGCCGTCGCCGAAATAACGTGTGATGCATTCGGGTTTGTGCCCCAACGTTACGCAGAGCTCCGGAAACCCGTTCAGCTTCAGAAGCTCCGTCAGATGTTCCATGAGCGGTTTTCCGAGAAGTTCCGTCATGGGCTTCGGCATGAGGTCACATATCGGCCGGAGTCTCGTACCCTTGCCGCCCGCCATAATGATCGCTTTCAAAACGCCACTCCCTTTCGTTGAAGACGAGGAGAGCCGGGTCCGGTATCCCTCGCCTTAAGAGTATTTCCCGCGGAAGGCGAAAATAACCTTGGAAAAATTACCGTTTAAGCGCTAAAGCCTTATGGCGGCAAGAAAGGGATACTACTAATAAAATGTTGCAGTAAAGGAAAAACATTGATATAATAACTAATCCAGCACAGTTATGATCAATGACGCAAGAACGCAGGAGCGACCGGAGACCGTCTCCGCTTTTTGAAAGGATTGTGACATGAACAAAAATCTCAGAAGATTGCTTGAGCCCGGGACAAGACTTTACTTTTTCTTTCTGGTGATCTTTGCCGGCATCGAGTTTATATTCAATATAAAACTGGCAGTCGCGGAGATCACTATAGTCGCTCTGCTTTTCATTTATTCCGTAATTATAAACCGGCGCAGACGCAGGGACTTTCAGGCCTATATCGAGTCCGTAACTGCGGACGTTGAAGCTGCCAAGAGCGACACGCTCGTGAACTTCCCGCTGCCGATGGTGGCTTTCCGGCTTGACAACACGGCGATAGTCTGGGGCAACAGCTTTTTTTCCGAGATTTTCCCGAAGAAGAAATTCCATTTTGACACATGCCTGAGCGACCTTGTTCCGGGCTTTAAGTCAAAGTGGCTGACAGAGGGCAAGGTCCAGTATCCGGAGCTGATCGAGGCAAACGGCAGGCGATACAGGGTCTATGGCAACATTGTTCGAGGCGAAGCCGAGACGAACCGGGACTTCATGGGCATCAGCTATTGGCTGGACGTTACGGAATACGAGCAGATCAAGGAAGAATACGAGAATTCCCGCCCGATAGTCGCGCTGATATTGTTCGACAATCTGGACGAAATATCAAAAAATCAGCCCGAAAGGGTGAAAACCCGTCTGCAGAACGAGATATCCGAGAAGGTCGAGAGCTGGTGCGCCGATATGGGCGCGATTGTATGTCATAATGAAAAGGATAGGTATACTGTCATTTTCGAAGAACGCCATTATAGGAAGCTGGTCGAAGAGAAATTCTCGCTTATGGACAGCGTGCACGAGGTCGTGAGTCCTAGCGGCATACACGCTTCGGTGAGCATCGGCATCGGGCGGGATGGCAGCAGCTTCGAGGAGAATTACAATTTTGCCGCCCTGAGCACGGAGATGGCTCTTTCAAGGGGCGGAGACCAAACAGTTATAAAAAACCGTTTTAATTTTGAATTCTTTGGCGGCCGCGGCGCAGAAATCGAGACACGCACTAAGGTCAAATCGCGCGTGATGGCGAGCGCGCTCTCAGAGCTTATGAAATCCTCGGGGCAGGTCTTCGTAATGGGGCATAAGTTTGGAGATATGGACAGCGTGGGCTCTGCGGCGGGACTCTGCTGTATCGCGAGAAAGCTCGGCTGCAAGCCATTCATAGTCATAGACGAAAAGAACTCGGCGGCGGAGAGCCTAATAGAAAAGCTCCGTACCGCTTCCGAGTACAGGGACGCGATTATAAGCCCTCAGGAAGCGATGATGCGGGCGGATAGGAACACGTTCCTCATAATTGTCGATACGAACCGTCCGGAGCAGGTTGAGGATCAGAGCCTGCTTATGTCCTGCAACAGGGTTGCGGTCATCGACCACCACAGGAGAGCGGCAAGCTATATCCAAAATGCTGCGCTTACTTTTCTTGAACCATATGCTTCGTCGGTATGCGAACTTGTATGCGAGCTTGTTCAGGAGCTGGCCGAACAGTCCGACATCCTCAAGGTCGAGGCTGATGCGATGCTTTCCGGCATCGTTATGGACACTAAGAACTTTACGCTGCGCACAGGCGAGCGCACCTTTGACGCAGCGGCATTTCTGAACCGCGCAGGCGCGGATACGGTCACTGTCAAAAAGATACTTCAGAACGATATGGATGACACAGTCGCCCGTTATAAGATACTCCAACAGGTTCGGCGTTACCGCGACAATATTGCTGTCGCCGTAATCGAGGAGCCTCAGGAGAGGATAGTTGCGGCGCAAGCGGCGGATGAGATGCTGAATATTGTCGGCATTCAGGCTTCAATAGTAATTTATCCGACTGAGAACGGAGGAGTGGCCATCTCCGCACGCTCAATAGGAGATGTGAACGTGCAGCTGCTTCTGGAGGAGCTCGGCGGCGGCGGAAACAAGTCCGCTGCGGGCGTCCAGATCGACGATATCTCCTTACGCGAGGGCGTAAACAAGCTCTTCGCGGCAATTGACAAATATTTTAAGGAATGATAAGCAATAATCGGAAAGCGAGGATAAGCATATGAAGGTTATTTTTCTTACAGACGTAAAAGGACAGGGCAAAAAGGACGAGATCAAAGAGGTTTCCGACGGCTATGCGAGAAACTATCTGATTCCCAGAAAGCTTGCTCTTGAGGCGACCTCGGATTCACTTAACGCGATAAAAATCAAGGAAAAGGCAAAGGCGGCGCAGGCTGCCAAGGAAAAAGCCCTTGCTGAGGAGAACGCGAAGAAGCTCGAAAGCCTCGTTGTGAAGGTTGCAGCAAAGGCGGGGGCGGGCGGAAAGCTCTTCGGCTCCGTTACATCAAAGGAGATCAGCGAAGCACTGCTCAAGCAGCACAACATAATGATCGATAAAAAGGATATCGTTCAGAACGAGCCAATCAAAAATTACGGCGCGTATTCCGTGAAGTGCAAGCTGGGCTATGAGATCAGCGGTACGATCAACTTGGTCGTCACAGAGGAAAAATAAACTTTTCGACAAGGAATCATTTATGGACGAACTTTTCGAACTCAGGGTGCCACACTCGGCGGAGGCGGAGCAGGCTGTCATCGGCTCGATGCTTATTGACCCGGCCTGCATCCCCGACGTTCTGCAGAGAGCGAAATCGGACGATTTTTATCTTGCGCTCAACCGCGATGTGTTCGATACGATAAGCAATATGTACATCTATGGACGCACGGTTGACCCGGTCACGGTGCTGGATCAGATGCGCGTCCGCGGGTGCCTTAGGGACAATTCTCAAAGCTATCTGCTGGAACTCATGCAGGTCACGCCGACCGCAGCCAACGTGATGAAATATGTCGAGATCCTGCGCGAGCAGTCGCTTCTGCGCGCGCTTCTTAAGGTCGGCGGCGAGATAACTGAGATGGTTCGCGAAGGCTCCGGCGAAGCGGATACAATGTTGGAGGCAGCGGAAAGGAAGATCTATGCTCTCCGTCAGGGACGTACGATCGGCGGTCTTATAAAGATTTCGAACGTTATCCAGGACGTCTATAACCAGATTTCTGAAATGGCGGCGTCCGGCATCACGATGCCCGGCCTGCCGACCGGCCTTTGCGATCTCGACAGCACGATCCTTGGCTTGAACAAAGGCGATTTGGTCTTGATAGCCTCAAGACCCGGCATGGGCAAAACCAGTATTGCTCTGAACATTGCAATGCACGTTGCGAAGACCTCGAAAAAGGCCGTGGCTATATTTTCGCTCGAGATGTCGCGCGAACAGCTCGGCACCCGTCTGCTCGCGGGCGAAGCGCTTATCGACAGCCAGAAGCTGCTGACAGGCAGGCTCAGCCCCTCGGAATGGTCCAGAATCGGCGCTGCGGCTTCTATAATCAGCGAGACGGAGATACTAATCGACGACAACCCGTCACTCTCCGTAGCGGACATGAATTCTCAGTGCCGCAGGCTCGACAATCTGGGTCTTGTCGTCATCGACTATCTGCAGCTTATGCAGTCGGCCGGAAGCGGACATACCTACGCTGGAGAAAGCCGAACGCAGGCGGTCTCGGACATGAGCCGCATGCTCAAAATTATGGCGAAGGAACTGAACGTGCCGGTTGTCTGCCTTTCTCAGCTCTCGCGTGCCAACGAAGGCAGGACGAATAAACGCCCCGTCCTTTCGGACCTGCGCGAATCCGGCGCGATCGAGCAGGATGCGGACATCGTTATCGGCCTTTACAGAGAGGGCTATTATGACAGGGAATGCGCAACTCCCAACGAGGCGGAGGCCATCATACTCAAAAACCGCCACGGCGAGCTGAAAACCGTACCGCTGCTGTGGCTGCCGGAATATACCAGCTACGTTTCAGCCGAGAAACACCACGAAGATGAATATTGATTTTTGTGAAAAATATGATATGTTTCCGAAGGAAGGCATAGTGCTCTGTGCCGTTTCGGGCGGTAAGGACTCAATGTATCTGCTTGAAAACCTTCGGGAGCTCGCGCCGCTTTACGGCTTCGAGGTTCGCTGCGCGCACTTTGACCACCGTCTGCGCGGCGCGGAATCAGACCGCGACAGGGAATTTGTTAAAGCTTACTGCAAAGAGCGGGGTATTCCATGCCATGTCGGTTCTGCCGATGTGGCGGCTTATGCTGATGAAAACGGGCTCGGAACAGAGGAAGCCGCGCGAAAGCTGCGCTATGAGTTCCTTGAAAAGACCGCGGACGAGATCGGCGCGAAGCGAATCGCGACGGCGCATACCGCGGACGACAACGCAGAAACGCTCATAATGAACCTTATTCGCGGCAGCGGGCTCAAAGGCCTCTGCGGCATACCGCCGGTGCGCGGAAAAATTATCCGCCCCATGCTTCAGATCACAGGAGCGGAAGTTCTTGAATACCTTGAGGATAAGGGTATCCCCCACGTTGAGGACACGACGAACGAAAAAGACGAATATACGCGCAACAGGCTCCGTCACAGAGTGATAACCGAGCTGAGGGGCGTGAACCAAAGCTTTGATGAGAACCTGATCCGCTGTATAAGCCTTTTGCGCGAAGACGAGGAATACCTGTCCGGGCTTGCACGTAAGTTTATTGATACGGAATACAATGAAAACAGTTTATCCGCCTCAAGGCTTGCAGCTTTGCCGAAGCCGATTTCGGCAAGAGTGCTGCGGCTCATCGTGCCTTCCGGGCTCTCGGAAAAGCATATTGAGGCTGTGAGAGCGCTTGCCGCCGGAGACGAAAAGCATGCCAGAATCGACGTTCCGGGTCTGCGTGTTATAAGAGATTATGACAGACTGATTTTCGGAGCGAGCGAATATTATAAAATTGAAAAACGAGAGCTGATTCCGGGGATGGCAACGGAGCTGCCAGAGGCCGGACTTGAAATAACCTGTGAATTAATAAATAACTGCAAGGAAATTCATAATTCATTTAACATTTTATTCTTTAAAAGTGATAGCATCTGTGGTAAGATATTTGTTAAGTCCCGCTCTGATGGCGAAAAGATCCGTCTTGCGGGAAGAAACTGTACGAAATCCTTGAAAAAACTTTTTTCCGAGGCAAAACTAAATGGAGAGGGCAAAGAGCTGGTGCCGGTTTTTTATGACGATAAGGGACCGATTGCGGTTCGAGGCCTCGGTGTCGCGGAACGCTGCAGTCCGGAAACGGGCGACAATGTGATTAAAGTCACGGTAAAAAGCGCCGACGGTATGATAAGATAATAGTCGGCAAAGCTTTATTTTTTATTTTATTTCCGGGGAGAATTATTGGGATGACAAATGATATCATGAAGGTCCTTATCACCGAGGAACAGATCGGAAAACGCGTAGTTGAACTCGGCAGGGAAATCACGGAGAAATTTAAGGGCTGCGAGCCGCTTTTTATCGGCGTTCTGAAAGGCAGCTTTATTTTTATGGCCGACCTTATCCGCAACGTGGACATCAAGTGCTCCATGGACTTCATGGCAGTTTCATCTTACGGCAGCGGCACCACGACCTCGGGCGCGGTTAAGATCAATAAGGATCTTAACGAGGACATCGAGGGACGCCATGTGGTGATAGTCGAGGACATACTCGACAGCGGAGTAACGCTCAATTACCTCTGCGGATACCTCAAAAACCGCAAGCCGGCCTCAATCACTCTTGTTACCCTTCTAGATAAACCGTCCAGACGCAGATCACCGATCAAGGCCGACTTTGTGGGCTTTGAAGTACCCGACGAATTCGTAGTCGGCTACGGTCTGGACTATGCGGAAAATTACCGCAACCTTCCCTTTGTGGGAATCCTGAAGCCTGAGGTGTATTCGGACTGTCGGGGATGAAAGTCTGCTCCGGCAGACAAAGTGTATGTATTTAACGCAAAGGAAGTGATTTTTGCTTGAAGAAAAACCGAAACCAAGCCAGAGACATCGGATTTTATGTCCTGATCCTCGTGATTTTGATGGCAACGGTTTTTACTATGACCTCGCAGCCGGATACCTCGCGTGATGTCAAGTATTCCGAAATAATCGACCTATTTAATAAAGAACAGGTTGAATATTTTGAGACTGTCGGGAACGAAATAACGCTTACTCTCCGCGAACCGTATAACGGCAGTAATACCGTAACGTCTGAGCTGGGTTCTGTAGACTATTTCTATCAGCAAATGGGCAGCCTGATACAGAAGCAGAAAGATGAAGGTATTTTAAAAGACTACGGCTACAGCCCAGCCCTAACCACGCCGTGGTGGGTTCAGTTCGTTCCTTATCTCATCCTGTTGGTTATCTTCGGAGTTTTCTGGTATGCCATGATGAAGAGCGCCGCAAAGAACGGAGGAGCGGGCGGCGCAATCCGCTTCGGCAGAGCCAGAACAAGGCTCGGCGCGGATGAAAAGAAGAAGGTCACCTTCAATGACGTCGCCGGCGCGGACGAGGAAAAGGAAGAGCTTCAGGAGATCGTGGGCTTCCTCCGCAACCCTGCGGCATTTACGGCGATGGGCGCAAGGATACCGAAGGGCGTGCTGCTCGTAGGGCCTCCGGGAACCGGTAAAACGCTTATCGCAAAGGCCGTCGCGGGCGAGGCGGGAGTGCAGTTCCTCTCAATCTCAGGCTCCGATTTCGTCGAGCTCTATGTCGGTGTCGGCGCATCCCGTGTCCGCGACCTGTTCGATCAGGCGAAGAAGATCGCTCCCGCGATTATATTTATAGACGAAATCGACGCTGTCGGCCGACAGAGAGGCTCCGGTCTCGGCGGCGGTCACGACGAGCGAGAGCAGACGCTGAACCAGCTTCTTGTCGAGATGGACGGCTTCGGCAACAACGACGGCGTTATTGTTATGGCGGCGACGAACCGTGCGGACATCCTCGATAACGCGCTCCTGCGTCCGGGCCGCTTTGACCGCACAGTCTATGTCGGCATGCCCGACATACGCGGACGCGAGGCTATCCTAAAGGTCCACGCAAGGGGCAAGCCGCTTGGCGATGATGTTAACCTCAACAGCATAGCAAGAGGAACTCCCGGCTTCTCCGGCGCGGATCTCGAGAACCTGCTTAACGAGGCGGCAATCCTCGCCGTCAGGCGCGGCAAGCGCTTCATAACCCAGCCCGAGATCGATGAAGCGATACTCAAGGTCATCGCAGGACCCGAAAAGAAGAGCAAGGTTATGTCTGACAAGGCGAAAAAGCTTACGGCTTATCACGAAGCGGGGCACGCGGTTGTAGGGCACTTCCTTAAGCCGAAGGAGCCTGTTCAGTATATAACCATCATCCCGCGCGGACCTACGGGCGGCATGACGGTATACCGGCCCGAGGAGGACAAGGAGAGCTATCAGTCTCGCGCCGAGATGTTTGCCGACATTGTGGTCAGTCTCGGCGGACGTGTTGCCGAAAAGCTCATTATGGATGATATATCGACCGGCGCTTCGGGCGACATCCAAAATGCAACGAGAACAGCGAGATCCATGGTTACGGTCTATGGCTTTTCCGACAGGCTTGGCCCCATATCCTTTGAGGACGCGGGTCACAGCATCTTTATTGGGCGTGATTTCGGTACAACAAAGAGTTATTCCGAGGAGACGGCAGCAATCATTGACGAGGAAGTCAAGCGGATCTTTGATGAGGCGGGCAGAAAGTGCGAGGAGATCCTCAAGGAGCATCAGGACCTGCTTGTGGCTGTTGCGGAATATCTGCTTGAGCACGAATCTATGGAAGGCGAGGACTTTAAGTTCCTCTGCGAACACGGCTATATTCCAGCGAAGGAGAAGAAGCCGGCCGACGATCTTAAGATCGAGGAAGTGAAGTCAGACGATCCGTCGATCGGATTCGGTGCGCAGACCGCGCCAAAGCCGGAAGACAAGGACGATTTTAACCTGCAATAAACACGAAGGGCGGAAGCGATTCCGCCCTTTTCGAGAGGAAGCGGAAAACTTTGAAACTAGGCATAGTTGGACTCCCGAACGTCGGGAAAAGCACACTTTTCAATGCAATAACAAACGCGGGCGCGGAGAGCGCGAATTACCCGTTCTGCACCATTGACCCTAATGTAGGGACAGTCGCCGTTCCCGACGAAAGGCTTGATTTTCTGGCGGAGCTTTACAACCCGAAAAAATATACCCCAGCGGTCATCGAATTTGTCGACATAGCGGGGCTTGTCAAGGGCGCTTCAAAGGGTGAGGGACTCGGCAATAAGTTCTTGAGCAACATACGCATGACGGATGCGATAATCCATGTCGTCCGCTGTTTTGACGACGATAACATCATACACGTCGAGGGGGATACCGATCCCCTGCGCGATATTGAGATTATCAACCTCGAGCTCATCATGGCGGACATGGAAATGGTCGAGCGCCGTGTGGACAAAGCAAAAAAAGCCGCAAAAGGCGGCGATAAGAAGTTTCTGCACGAGGCCGAGGTTATGGAGGGGCTTCTTTCTCATCTGAACGACGGCAAATGCGCGAGGAGCTATGCCTGTTCGGCTGAGGACAGGGAAATCATTGAAGAAAGCGAGCTTTTAACGCTTAAGCCCGTCATCTATGCTGCGAACATGGATGAAAAGGGTTTTTCAGCCGGACCTGAGAATAATTCGTATTATAAGCTTGTCGAAAAATATGCTCTTGCAGAGGGCTCGCAAGTGCTGCCCATCTGCGCGAAGGTCGAGCAGGAGATCGGCGAGCTTGACGACGAGGACAAAGCGCTCTTTATGGATGAGCTGGGCATGAACGAAAGCGGCCTTGACCGTCTTATAAAGTGCTCATACAGCCTGCTGGGACTCATATCCTTTCTTACCTGCGGCCCTGACGAAGTGCGAGCATGGACGATAAGGAAGGGAACGAAGGCTCCGCAGGCTGCGGGAAAGATACACACGGATTTCGAGCGCGGCTTCATAAGGGCTGAAATAGTAGCTTTTGAGGACCTCAAGGCCTGCGGCACGATGACTGCGGCACGCGACAAGGGCCTAATCCGTTCCGAAGGCAAGGAATACGTCATGCATGACGGCGACGTGACCCTGTTCAGATTCAATGTATAACAAAAACAGCTTCCGTTAATTGGAAGCTGTTTTTATTATTCTTCATCATCTCCCTGATACGCTCGCAGTATTGGAATCACGGGATACGCTTTTAACAAATGGTATCATTTGGGTGACAGGCGGGCTGCAAGTGGAGTGTCATAACATTAACTATGTGCGTCTTTTCTGTAAGCACCATGCTGACCTCTTTGATCTTTCTGTATCCTATGGCAGACCAGAAAGCGAACCCATTTGAGTTTTCTTCAATTACACCGATGCGAAACGACTTCGCCCCAAGCGGTTCTGCCCATTTAATCAGAGCGTTATGAATATTTCTACCAAGACCTTTTCCTCTCTCCTTCGGGTCGAGAATCATCAGACCTATCGTCCATTCGCCTTCCGTTACATAATTGCGAATAATATCTAATACTCCGATAAGACCATTCTCGGCATCAAAAACGCCAAGTACAATTTTATCATCGTAACCCTTGCCTGTTGGAAGATCCTCAAAAATCTCTTTAACTTCCCTTTCTTCGGGTAATATTCCACAGTGCAGTTCATAATAGTCCTTGCACCTGACGCAGAGATCAAGAACCGCCGTGTGATTATCATTGCCCAATAGTTTTATCGAGTATCCGTTTTTTAATAAAATATCATGCATATTTTTGCCTTGCTTTCTGTTAGAGAATGTAATGATTATTATATCATTTGCTACATCTTTTTTCCACACAAAATTATCTGCTGCTGTTCAAGAGCGCTTCAACAATCCCTTGACAAAACACGCGAAAGGTAATAAAATCACCGTATCATATTGATACAGGCAATGACGGAGACTGACTGTACGGCGTGGCAAAGAGAGAGCGGCAAATGCTGAAAGCCGTTCCGAAGCGCATACAAATTCTGACCGCTCCCGAGCCGAAGCGCCGAAGATGCCGCTTTTCCAATAAGACGGAGGCTTATGTAGGCGTTCCCGTATGCGCACGTTACAGCGCACCTAAGCGGCAGACTTTGTCTGCAAGCAGGGTGGAACCGTGTGAATTTCGCACCCCTGAGTTATATCAGGGGTGTTTTGTTTTTTCTTGGGCGGTTCTCCATATTATAATAGATACAATTAGAAGGAGATATAAAAATGGACGAAAACAAGTACACCTTTGAAAACCCCGATTTTAAGCACGCCTACAGGCATACGACTGCCCATATCCTTGCGCAGGCGATAAAACATCTTTACCCCGATACCAAGCTCGCAATCGGCCCCGCGATCGAGGACGGGTTCTATTACGACGTTGATTCAGAGACCGTATTCACTCCCGAAATCCTCGAAAAGCTTGAGGAGGAAATGCGCAGGATATGCAAGGAGAAGATACCCCTCGAACGCTTTGAGCTGCCCCGCGCCGAGGCGCTGGAATTTATGAAGGATGAGCCTTACAAGGTCGAACTCATAAATGACCTGCCGGAAGATGCCGTAATAAGCTTCTATAAGCAGGGCGATTTCACCGACCTCTGCGCAGGACCCCACATGGACAATACAGGACGCATCAAGGGCAATGCCATTAAGCTTACAAGCTGCACCGGAGCATACTGGCGCGGAGACTCAAAGCGCAAGATGCTCCAGCGCATTTATGGTACCTGCTTCCAGAAAAAAGAGGAGCTGGACGCTTATCTTGCGCGCATTGAGGAAGCCAAGAAGCGCGATCACCGCAAGCTGGGAAAGGAGCTTGACCTCTTCATGATCGCGGACGAAGGTCCGGGCTTCCCGTTCTTTCTCCCGAAGGGCATGGTGCTTCGAAACGAGCTGGAGAGCTTCTGGCGGCAGCTCCACAGACAGTGCGGCTATCAGGAGATCAAGACCCCGATGATCCTCAACGAGGAGCTCTGGCATAGAAGCGGCCACTGGGACAAATACAAGGAAAATATGTACTTTACCAAGATTGACGGCGAAAACTACGCTATCAAGCCCATGAACTGCCCCGGCGGCATGCTCGCATACAAACGCCGTCCTTGGTCCTATAAAGACCTGCCCCTGCGTGTGGGCGAGCTCGGAATCGTTCACCGCCACGAGCTTTCC
>JAJUHD010000060.1 GCA_029268085.1 Bacillota bacterium
ATCAGGCGGACTCCGTCGGAAACGGTCTAAACTATAATTCCCCATCCCTCTTCTCAATGGTTTCAGGTGACGTTAATATTGCAGCCCTTTCAGCAGTCGGTGTAGCCTGCGCATTTTTCTTTGTCTGCGTAATTCTGATTTGGGCATGGTACAGACGTGAAAACCTCAATAATGAAGCGATTCTTGGTATCACACTGCTTTTCGTCGCGGGTATACCGTTTCTGCTGCCGCATATGCACGACAGATATTTCTTCATGCTGGATGTGCTGACGCTTCTGCCGGCGGTGCTTTGGGCAAGCTACGCCCCCGTCGCGGTATTTGCTTCCTTTGCTTCGCTGCTTTGCTATTATTCTTATTTCAACAACGCCTATCTCCTCCCGCTTAAATACGGCGCGTTTGCGCTTATCGCCGTACTCATCGTCTATCTCACCTTTACGGCTGAAAAACTTAATTCCCGCAGGCACGACGTATACCTTCCATGAAATTTTGATTTTGATGTTGACAAAACGCTTATTTCTGCTATAATAACCCTTGCGCCCGCTGCAAAGGGTGTAAGATATGCGAGAGTGCTGGAATAGGTAGACAGGCACGTTTGAGGGGCGTGTGTCAACCGACGTGGGAGTTCAAGTCTCCTCTCTCGCACCAAAAAGCAACGTACGGTGACTATCCGGACGTTGCTTTATATTTTTATTTGTTTTAATCACCTCACTATTACACAGGAGTATCTTATGCTTAAACAGGTATTAACCATCAAAGGCATCCCGTCGATTTTATGGGGCGGGGCCTTGGATAAACTAATCATTGCTGTTCATGGTAATATGTCGAACAAAGAGGATAACGTTATTAAGATACTAGCAGAAGAAGCCGCCGCACGCGGCTATAGTGTCCTCAGCTTTGATCTTCCGGAGCACGGCAACCGCAAAAACGAACGCTATGCCTGTTCGGTGCAGAACTGCGTTCACGATCTCGGCATCATCATGCGTCACGCACGGAGCCTTTCATGTAACATCAGCCTGTTCGCGTGCAGCATGGGGGCATATTTCAGTCTGTTGGCATATGATTTAGAACCGCTCGATCAATGTCTGTTTCTCTCCCCGATACTAGATATGGAACGCCTCATACGGAACATGATGGCATGGTCCGGCGTCACCGAGGAAAGACTTGAAGCCGAAAAGGAAATCCCTGTATCGGGCGGTCCGGCTCTAAGCTGGGAATATTATTCTTTTGTAAAATCTCACCCGATTAGAAGCTGGGGCAAGCCGACTGCCATTCTTTACGGTTCAAAAGACGCGCTTACCGAGTCCGATGTTGTCTCCGGCTTTTGCTCAAAGTTCGGCAGCAAGCTGACCATAATGGAAAACGGAGAACACTATTTCCACACCACGGAGCAGCTTTCGTTCTATCGCACGTGGCTTCAAAAAGCACTTATTTGAAAAACCTCGTTGATTAATTATATGGTAAATGATAGACTGACAAAAACACAATTCAGGAGCAGCACATGAAAAAATACAAATATGTTTTCTGGGATTTGGACGGAACATTAAGTGACTCGGCTCCCGGAATAGTCAATTCCATTGTCTACGCTCTCGAGCATATGGGAACCGATATAGGAGACCGAGAAAAATTGAAGAAATTTGTCGGCCCTCCTCTTGCGGAATCATTCGAAAATTATTACGGCTATACGCCGGAACAGATCGACACGGCGGTGAAGTTCTTCCGCGAATATTATCAGGCTAACGGTATAAATGAAAACAAAATGTTCGAAGGGACTGAAGAGCTTCTCATAAAGCTCGTCGGCGCGGGCTATATCAACGTCGTCGCCACCTCGAAACCAGAACCGTTTGCAAGGACTATCCTGCACAGATATGGCATAGATAAATATTTCCTTTATATAGCAGGCAGCACCATTGATGAGGCCAGAACGAAAAAAGCGGAAGTCATAGCCTATGCTCTGGAGACCTGCGGGATAACGGACAAGTCTCAGGTCGTCATGGTTGGCGACCGGGCGCATGACTGCATCGGTGCAAAGCTCAACGGACTTGACTGCATCGGCGTGCTTTATGGCTACGGCGAAAGGCAGGAGCTAGAGGACGCCGGCGTCGTCGCGATCGCAAAGGACATAGACGAGCTTGGCAAACTCTTTCTCGACTAACACCAGATATATAAAAAGCGGTTTCCGACAAACCTCGGAAACCGCTTTTTTATTGTGCTGTATCGCCTTCGTCTTAATTTGCGCTGTCGCTGTTCATCTTACGCGTGAACACAACCATCGCCAAAACCATGAGTGCGAGTGCATAGCCGATTACCCACCAAAGCTCGGGGAAAATCGCCCCGTAATCGCCCGCGAGCGCGGCGCGCCCCGCGTTGACCGCGTGAATGAACGGAAGCGCGTTTGCAATCGCCTTGAACACTCCGCCGACAAGGTTCACGTCGAACCACGTTCCCGAGAGCCACGCCGAAAGATTTGTGAGCAGCGCGCCGCAGACGCCGCCGACCTGCTTGTCGTTGAAAATACTGCCGCAAAGGAGGCCTATTGCGATAAACAGCACCGCGGCGGGGATGAGAACCACTATCGTCATAAGAATATTTATGCTGAGCTCAAGCCCCAAAAACAGTGCGACGATGAAGCAGACTACAATCTGCGCTATCGCAAGCGGGAAAAGCGGAATTGTATAGCCGAAGATGAAATTTGACGCTGTCAAGGGTGAGGTAAAAAGGCGCAGGATGAAGGAGCTTCCCCTGTCCTTCGCGATTAGCACACCGGAAAACAGCGAGATGAACGAAAGTCCAAACACCGCGATGCCCGGTGTCAGCTTGTCAACCTCGAAAAGCGAGACGGGGATATTGGACTGGATAAGCGAGAGTAGCAGCAGAACGATTATCGGAAAGCCAAGACCGAACATGATGTTGAGCTTATCTCTTATAATTTCCTTATAATTTCGCAGCGCGAAAGCCCTTGTTCTCATAATGCCGCCTCCTTTCCGGCGAAATTGAGGAACGCATCCTCGAAGCTCTGCGTGTTCGCCGCTTTTTTAAGTTCTTCAGCGGTTCCAAGCGCCTTTAGCTTTCCCTGCGACATAATGCCGATTCTGTCCGCCAGCGCCTCCGCCTCTTCAAGATAGTGTGTCGTAAGTATTATCGTGATTTTGCCTTTCAGCTTTTCAATAATCTTCCACAGCTCGCGTCGGGCGATTACGTCCAGTCCGAGCGTCGGCTCGTCGAGGAACAGAATCTGCGGCTCCGAAATCAGCGCCATCGCAATGCTTAGACGTCTCTGCCAGCCGCCGGAAAGCGTCTTTGCCTTCTGTTCCGCGATTTCCTCCATGCCGAAGGAGCCTATCATCTCGTCGGTCTTTTTCTTTGCCTGCTCTCTGTCATGACCATAGATGCCGTAGATGAGCTCAAGATTCTCCCTTACCGACAGATTGGGCGCAACCGCAGTCTCCTGCGGAGAGACGTTGATTTTCTTTTTAACCGCCTGAGAAGCGTCATTAATACTGTCGCCGAGTAAAACGGCGTCGCCGCTTGTCGGCTTTGTGAGACACGAAAGCATTTTAATGGTTGTCGACTTCCCCGCCCCGTTTACGCCGAGCAGCGCAAAAAGCTCACCCCGCGTTATAGCAAGGTCAAGCCCATCGACGGCTATCCTGTTTTTATATTTTTTAGTCAGCGCTTTTGCTTCTATCGCGTTCAATTTCCTCGCCTCCTACATTTTCCTTAATGGCCTCTGCAAACTCACCGAGGTGAGACTGATCCTCGTATGGATAGACCTCCTTGCCCTTTCCGGCAAAAATCGCTTCGGCAATGCCAAGCAGAACGTTCTGCCTTTCAATTGCTATACCTCTTTTAGGATGCGCCATGATTACCAGCGAATGACCCGGCTCGATGCCGAACATGTCTCTGATTTCCTTGGGTATCACTATCTGCCCTTTAGGGCCGACCTTGACCGTGCCCATATAGGGCTTGACTTCCTTATTTTCCTTTTTCATTCTTTCACCAGCCCTGTACGAATAGTAATACTAGTATTACTTGTTATACTTTATATATCACTTGTGCTGCTGCGTGTCAATACCCCAAAAGAGTTTTTGCAGACTAAGTAAAAGGATATATGAACTTATTTTAAATAGTCCCTTTTATGTTCATTTGTCCTGTTGACTTGTTAATGAAGTTGCCGTATAATAATTTCAAAAATTAGATTATCAAATTATTAAAACAATTTGAAAGGCGGATTTATGAAATTATTCTCTCTTACCTGCTGTTCCACGGCCGATATGCCGCCGGAGTTTTTCAGCTCGAACGATATCCCGTTCGCGAGCTTTCATTTTGTTATGGACGGGAAAGAATACCCGGATGATCTCGGACAGTCGATGCCGTTTGACGTTTTTTATAAGAAGATTGCAGACGGAGCAACACCAACGACGAGTCAAGTGAATACTGAGGATTATGAAAAAATGTGGGATCCTCTGCTCAAATCGGGCAGCGATGTTCTGCATATCACGCTTTCAAGCGGAATCTCCGGTACCATAAACTCCGCTAAGGTAGCGCGAGAGGCTATGGTAAGTAAATATCCCGACCGTAAGATCGTTATAGTCGATTCACTCGGAGCCTCCAGCGGATACGGGCTGCTTGTCACAGAGGCCTGCCGCCTGCGCGATGAGGGCAAGACCCTTGAGGAAGCGCAGAAATGGCTCGAAAACAACAAGCTCCGTCTGCATCACTGGTTCTTTTCCACCGATCTTTCCAGTTACGTTCGCGGCGGACGCATATCAAAAGCCTCGGGAATGTTCGGCACTCTTCTTAAAATCTGTCCGCTCCTCAACATGAACACGCTTGGAGAACTCATCCCGCGTGAGAAAATACGCACGAAGAAAAAGGTCATCAGCGAAATCGTCGAGCGCATGGCGCAGCATGCAGAAAACGGCCTGAACTACAGCGGAAAATGCTATATCAGCAATTCCGCCTGCTATGAGGATGCACGCGCGGTCGCGGATCTTGTTGAAGCCCGTTTCCCGCATCTGGACGGCAAGGTGCTTATCAACAGCGTCGGCACCGTCATCGGCGCCCATACCGGCCCGGGTACGGTCGCGCTCTTCTTCTTCGGAGATATGAGAGTGAAATAACGATATAAGCAAAGGCGAGGGTTTTCCCCTCGCCTTTGCTTGTTTATTTAAAATTAATATTACTGCCAACAATCATGATTTATTCAGATCCTTATCAAAAATCAGACCATCCGGTCAAAATTAGACTTAGGCATATCCCTCAGCGCGATGTAATAGTTAGTGTATGTAACGCTGGTATACGGAGTGACCCAGATCGTTACGAACGGGAACATTGTGAGCAGATACCAGCCCAAAAAGCTAAGATCCAGCACAAAAAGCTCACTCTTGCGCCCCTCCATCATTTCGCTTGACGCCCTGATGCACTCAAATGCGCCGAGGTGCGGGTTTTCAATCATAATATACAGCGCCATACGGTAGCGGTAAGCTGCGATTATTCCCGGGATTATAAGCAGACAGCTCCAGAGGAGGATGAAAATGCCCATCAGTATTGTAAGCCACAGAACCTTTAAGAAGATTGCGCAGCCGTCAAAAAGATTGCCGATGCCCGCTTTTCTGAACTGGCTGATATTCAAGCAGTAGATTTTAAAGCCCGTGTCAATCATCAGCATTACTAATCCTATTGCAAGCATCATCAGTCTCGCGCTCAGGCTTATATTGACTATCGGCGGTATATAATCGAGATTGCCTGCCATTACCTGTTCCATAGTCTGCATATAGACCTGAAACTCGCCGCTTACGGTATATGACAGGAACTGAAGTATGAAAATAATGCCCAGATAGGCAAGTCCGATAAGAATAGGACTGGGTTTTGTCGTAGAAATGATGTTTTTTGCGTTCTGCTTAATTGCGGCGCGGTTGATTCTCATCTGAACCTCTCCTTTGAGTTGCTGACCAGAGTTTACCACATATATTCTAGAAAATAAACGAAAACTTTCTAGTCAGAGAATATCCTCATTCCAAATGTTTGAATTTTTCTCCTCATTATGCTATACTTTTTAATATATGCTCTTACGGAAAACGTATTATCCCCTAACATCCGAAAGGAAAACACTTCGATGAACGAACTTCAGGAAAAAATCATAAAGCTGAAAAAAGAGCGGAATGCCCTTATACTAGCCCACTATTATCAGACCCTGCCAGTTCAGGACATTGCGGACGCTGTCGGAGATTCCTTCGCGCTGGCGAAGCTCGCGCAGAAGGCAAAAAACGACACTTTAGTCCTCTGCGGTGTCCGTTTCATGGCGGAAAGCGCAAAGATATTGAACCCAGAAAAGACCGTCTATCTCCCGTCGGGCGAAGCAGGCTGTCCGATGGCAGACATGATAAAGCCGGAAGACGTTTTGGCACTGCGAAAAAAATATCCCGAAGCTGCCGTCGTCTGCTACGTGAACTCATCCGCCGCGGTCAAGGCTGTGAGCGATATATGCTGCACATCCTCGTCCGCAGAGAAAGTTGTGCGTTCACTCCCGAACAGGCAGATAATCTTCGTGCCGGACAGGAACCTCGGTTCATTTGTGTCAAAATGTGTCCCCGAGAAGGAGGTTATCCTCTTTAACGGCTGCTGCCCGATACACGATGGTATTTCTGCCAAAGACGCGAAAGCTGTCAGAGATGCCACGCCGGAAGCAAAGATACTTGTCCATCCGGAGTGCAGGCCCGAGGTTCTTGAATTTGCGGATTTCATCGGATCGACCGCCGGAATCCTCGACTATGCTCGGAAGACGGATGCAAAGGAACTTGTTATCGGCACGGAGCAAGGTGTCTTTGATATACTTTCACGGGAACTCCCCGAGAAGGGGCTCCGTACCATAAAAAACAATTTCGTCTGCTCCGATATGAAAAAAACCAAGCTGGAGGATGTTCTCGCCTGTCTTGAAGGCAAAAAACTGCCCATCGTGCTGCCTGAAGATGAGTTGTCAGGGGCGCGAAGGAGCCTTGAGCGCATGGTGGAAATCGGATGACTAGTTTACATAATAACACGGCCGCTGCTCTGTAGCTTTGTGCAGCGGCCGTGTTATTGACTTTTAATCTACTTAATGCCTTTTGCGCTTTTGATTTCCGCAATGGCCTTTTCAAACTTTTCCTGAACACCTTCAGCTTTATAAAGTATCTTTTCGGCACTGACATTCCTGGCCTGATCTGGAATCTCCGCGTCAGATATAACGCACCACACCTGTCCGTTTACGAACCAGACACATATGATCTTATCTTTTGCTCCCTCGTTCTCTGCGGTGTCTACAGGAACATACAAAGTATAAAGCGGGTCGCTCTTAAGGATCTCGCCGTCCTCAGACGTAT
The DNA here is from genome assembly GCA_029268085.1 of Bacillota bacterium. Taxonomy (GTDB): domain Bacteria; phylum Bacillota; class Clostridia; order Oscillospirales; family Oscillospiraceae; genus UBA2658. Next base: position 7,359 of record JAJUHD010000060.1, read on the forward strand.
ATTCGACCGAATTGTCCGGCATGGCGGTAACGAGCTCATAAAGCGCGCTCAGGTCTTCCTCGGTCGTCAGCGTGAACAGATATTTGTTTTTATCCGTATTTTCCTCTTCGAGATAATATTTGCCTTCATAGACGATTATTTCTTTTGCGTTAAAGAGAAATTCCGGCTCCTTTATATCCGCGTTAATGCCGGCGTTAGCAGTAAGCACGTTCTGCGTCGTAAAACCGAACTGCAACACAGCTCCATCCTCGCATTCGGTATCTGGCGCACCGGCCACAAGCATAGATTCTTCTGAATCACCCCTGCTATCTTTTGCGGTAGTATCTGAGCTTCCGCCTGCCTCCGCGGCATCGGAGCTTTCAGGCGCGATGCTCACCTCAACGTTCTGACTTTCCGCAGCTTTAGGCGCGGCGAGACTTTCTGACGAACCCATTTTTAAACCGTTAATCAAGCCGAAATGAGCTGCACCGAGCAGAACAAGGACAAGGCAGGCCGCAAGAGCCGTAAAACGTCCGAACGCAAAACGTCTATGCGCCTTCTTCTGGACGTTTATTTTATACATCACGCCTTTAGCAAGCGTATCAGGAGGAGCTGCGAGTTCCCCGGAAAGCGCGCAGGAAATGCCTGTGAATGCATCAAACACTCTCCTGCAGTCCGGACACTGCTCTATGTGGGCGCGAAGCTCGGCTTCCTGCTCCTGAGGCAGCTCGCCGTCAATCATGGCGCTTATCATTTCGATATAATTATCGCAGTCAGTCATGCTTCACACCTCCTTCGCTCTCTTTGACGACAGCCCGGATAAAATGTTCCCGTCCGCCATAAGTATGGCGCAGAGCTTTTTGCGTGCGCGGAAAATGCGCGATTTAACAGTGCCCTCTTCCAGCGAAAGGGCCTCTGCAATCTCCTCATAGCTCAATCCGTCGATCTCGCGCAGAAGCAAAATCGCCCGGTAATCCTTCGGCAGGCTTTTAAGCCCGCAGTTGACCGCCTCACGCAGTTCCTTTTTCTCCGCAAGCGTTTCTGGAGAGAACCGCTCGTCCGGTATCTCGAGCTCCTTCTCTTCGTCCTCTTCTCCGATATATGTCAGGGAGCCGTGTATCTTCCTGCCTTCCGAGCGTAAGAAATCAAGGCAAACGTTCGTCGTCAGCCTGTACAGCCACACGGAAAAGCGACTGTCGCCGCGGAAAAGTGCGATCGAATTGTATGCTTTTATAAAGGCCTCCTGCGACATATCGAAGGCGTCTTCCTCATTTCCGACCATACGCAGGGCAAGGTTATATACTTTTGTCTGATTTTCAAGAACCAGCTTCTCAAACGATGCGCTGTCGCCGTCCCGTACTTTCGCAATGAGTATACTCTCTTCCTCTCGCGTCATTGTCATTGGCTCACCTCAATTCTCTTTTGATCACCTTTGCCAAACTGTAAATGTCCTCAAGCGTCTCCACGCGTACCGCCTGAGTCTTGTAATACCCTGAATGCGGCACTCCGTGCAGATACCACGCAAAATGTTTTCTGGCTTCCAAACAAGCGATCTTCTCGCCCTTATATCTGGCCGCCAGCTCAAACTGGCTCACCGCGAGATCTATCCTCTCCGAAAGCGGCGGCAGCTCAGGCACGGGTTCGCCGCGAAGCAGTGCGTTCGCCCTTGTGAACAGCCACGGGTTGCCGAAAGCGCCCCTTGCGATTAACGCCATGTCGCATCCCGTGTACCGAAGTATGCGGGCGGCATCCTCCGGCTCAAAAACATCTCCGTTTGCAAAAACCGGAATTGAAACCGCTTTCTTCACATCTCTGATAATGTCCCAGTCGGCGACGCCTGAATACATCTGTGCCTTTGTGCGTCCGTGCACCGTGATTGCGGAAGCGCCTGCCTCCTCGCACATTTTACCGAACTCGACAGCATTAACGCTGCCCTTGTCCCAGCCCTTGCGGAACTTTACCGTAACGGGCACGCCCGCTCCGCGCACAACGGCCTCAATGATGCGCTGCGCCTTTTCCGGTTCGCGCATAAGCGCGCAGCCGTCTCCGTTGCCCGAAACCTTGCCGACCGGGCAGCCCATATTAATATCTATTACGTCCGCGCCCGATATCTCGCGCGCAAGCCCTGCCGCTTCCCCCATGAACTCCGGCTCGCTGCCGAATATCTGCGCTGCGCAGGGATGCTCGTCCTCTGCGATCTGAAGCAGACTTCTTGTCTTGTCGTCTCCGTAAACAAGGGCCTTGGCGCTGACCATTTCGGTGCAGGTATAGGCCGCTCCGGCTCTCCGGCAGACTTCGCGGAACGCAATGTCCGTAACTCCGGCCATAGGGGCAAGCGCAAGCAGACCGCTTATTTCAATATTGCCTATTTTTACCATTATATCTTCCTAAAACCGTATGTCAAGCCCGACGGGGCAATGGTCGCTGCCGTAAATCTCCGTGCAAATATAAGCCTTATCGATATTCTCGCGCAGCCTGTCCGAAACAAGAAAATAATCGATTCTCCAGCCGATACCCTTTTCGCGGGCGTTCATGCGGTAGCTCCACCAGCTGTAGGCTCCCTCTGTATCGGGGTAAAGATAGCGGAACGTGTCCGTGAAGCCCGCATCCAGAAGCTCAGAAAACTTTGCGCGCTCCTCGTCCGAGAAACCCGGATTTCCCCTGTTTGCCTTTGGGTTCTTGAGGTCGATCTCCTCGTGTGCAACGTTCATATCGCCGCAGATGACGACTGGCTTGACAGCGTCCAGAGCGCGCAGGTGTTCGCGAAAGGCGTCATCCCAGCTCATTCGGTAGTCGAGACGCTTGAGCCCGTCCTGAGCGTTCGGGGTATAGACGCACACCAGATAGAATTCTTCGAAGCCGAGCGTTATGACGCGGCCCTCCGTATCGTGCTCGGGAATTCCAAGTCCGTAGGATACCGATAACGGCGTTATCTTCGTAAAAACCGCCGTCCCCGAATAGCCTTTTTTCTCCGCGTAGCTCCAATATGTCTCGTAACCGGGCAGGTCAAGCTCAATCTGCCCCTCCTGCAGCTTCGTTTCCTGAAGGCAAAAGATATCTGCGCCGAGTCCATAAAAAATGTCCTCGAAGCCTTTGTTCATAACAGCCCGAAGTCCGTTGACGTTCCAGGAAACAATCCTCATCATCGTTTCTCCTTTTTCGCGACAAGGCGGTTTATCTTTACGCCCTGCTCGTGGAATTTCATCTCGTAATCCGTCATTACGCCGACTATACCTTTTGCGTGAAGATCTCTGGTCACCTCGGAGAGCGTCCATCCTTCTTTTTCAAACATCTCGACCGAGTATTCGAAAAGCGGCACATTGTCGGTTTTAAAATGTATCTCGCCTTCCGGCTTAAGAATGCTTTCGTAAAGCTCGAGAAAGCCCGGTGATGTAAGCCTGTGCTTCGCGTCGCGGTTTTTGGGCCACGGGTCGGAGAAGTTCAAAAAGATGCGGTCAACTTCGTCAGGTGCGAAAATTACGGGCAGAGCCAACACATCCGTGTCGATGAAGCGCACGTTTTTGATGCCTCTGTCACAGACGCGCTCCATGCCGATTATCATCGCATCCGCCACTTTTTCGATTGCTACTAGCAGTATATCGGGGTTCTGCTCAGCGGTGTCGGCTGTGAAGCGGCCTTTGCCGCAGCCAAGCTCAAGCCAGAGCTCCGAGTATTCGGGATTATTCTTAAGCCATTCGCCCTTAAGGGCAGCGGGGTCTTTTATCTGAACATGGGCGCAGCGCTCCATGCGGGGTATTAGATTAGGTTTTCTGCGAATCCTCATTGCTGTCACGCTCCTTTCGCGATAATACCATATGAGGCTGTAAACATCAACACAAAAAACCGTTGCAGATTTTCTGAATATGTGGTAATATATCAAAGCTCTCGACTTGGCGTATCCGCCGGTCTTAGTAAAAGCCTTATAATTTCCGGGTGTGGCGCAGCTGGTAGCGCGGGTGGTTTGGGACCATCAGGCCGCAGGTTCGAACCCTGTCACTCGGACCAAACAAACATAATCCGAACCACATCATTCCTATCAGTGATGGGTTCGGATTTCTCGTTTGTTTTAGAGAAAGGCCGCGTAATGGGGATTAAATAAAGCTTTGCACAGGACTTTCCACAAAACCGCATGCCAATGTTGGTCTTGTCCTTTATAACACATAAAATATGCTCGGCCTTGGCGCAGACGGAGGATTTCTCCCGTTCCCGCCGCTTAATTTGCCCCTGTGAATGCGCGGATTTGTTTCTATTCCGAAATGGCCTACGATTGATTTTGTAGCGGGTTTTCTTGACTTACTTGTTATGTGTAACTGCATCTTGGCGCTTCTAGGTGCCAAGATGCCCGTCATCGCCGTAGACGGTCCTTTCTTCCTTGCGCTTGTTGCCGAGCTCTCCTTTGCTATTGTGTGGTGTTGCCTTAGTAATTTCAACAATTTCATGATATAATTGGTATATGAAAAAGTAGAAAAAGAACAAATTTGCATATTTTTACGCTTATATATCCCCCCGACGGGCTTGAATGCATTAAATCTCTCGCATAAAATAGCGTTGTTTTACTGGAAATATGTCGAAACCCGGATTTAATTGTCTTCCAGAAAATACAAATGCAGCTCATATTAATAAAGCCGACTGAACAACAGCAGGTTCTGAATACAGCGCTAACTGGCGCTGCATCAGAGCCTTTAATTTTTGTTTTTAAATATGGGAGAAACATATGGAAAAGAGTTCAATAATCAAAGCAATTGGAGATTACTGGGACAAAAAAGCATCAACATTTGACAAAGAGCATGACACTGAAGACATTTCTGCATGGATGAACACATTGGAAAAATTGCTCGGAAGTGACAAGACAAAGAATGTACTAG
>JAJUHD010000061.1 GCA_029268085.1 Bacillota bacterium
ATGGGCTCAGTGGTCTATTACGTCAAAGCGGATGGGAAGCTATCAACAAACGTGTCAGATGCCGCCGCCCTGACCGGCACGGAAATCACAGGGCTTACAAACGGCTCAACATATAAGGTTGAGGAGTATTCCACGGGCTCAGGTGCCGGCGGTTCTGCGCCCACAACCGATACGGGAGCAAAAATTGATATCGGCGGCAACACAAAAACAGCGGGTAAAATCGAAACCACAACACAGGGCGGAAGAACCACAACGACAGTTACGCTTAACCACAACGATATTTCCGGCATTCTCGAAGGAGCAGCAGCCGGCGCCACGATTACGGTGCCGATTACGACAGGTGCGGATACCGCTTCCGGTCGGCTTGACGGTCAGGCTGTAAAGGATATGGAAAAAAAGGAAGCGGCATTAGTTATCAAAACCGATTCGGTTTCATATGTCCTTCCGGCTTCGGATATTAACATTGATATGATTTCGGGCAAATTTGGCAAGAACGTTTCTCTTAGCGACATTGCCGTAAATATATCAATTTCCAAGCCATCTGACGCAACCGCCAAAGTGGTACAGAGCTCGGCATCATCTGGAGGCTTCTCGATTCAGGTTCCCGCAGTGGAGTTCACGGTAAGCTGCACATACGGCGGAAAAACTGTTGAGGTAAGCGCATTCAACTCCTATGTGGAGAGAATGATCGCCATACCCGATGGGGTTGACACAGGCAAAATCACAACCGCCATCGTTGTAGAGACAGACGGCTCCGTTCATCACGTCCCAACCGAGGTAACTCTTATCAACGGTAAATATTACGCAAAAATCAACAGTCTTACAAACAGCGTCTATACGCTGATCTACAATCCGCTTAAGTTCTCCGATGTTGAAAGCCACTGGGCAAAGGACTCAATCAACAATATGGGCTCAAGACTGGTCGTAAGCGGAGTAGGCGGCACTAATTACGAGCCGAGCCGCAGTATCACACGGGCTGAAATGGCGGCGATTATGGTAAGGGCTCTCGGACTTGAACCGGGAACCGGTACAAACAGTTTTGCCGATGTCAATTCGTCCGCATGGTACTGCAAGTATATTGAGACAGCTTCCGCATACGGGATCATAAACGGATATGATTCTTCAACCTTCGGTCCGAACGACACGATTACCCGCGAGCAGGCAATGACTATGATTGCCAGAGCGATGAACATAACAGGCTTAAAGGTCAGCCTGACCGAAAACGAGATGGACAAACTGCTTGGCGCCTATAGCGACGGGACATCAGCCTCAGATTATGCGGAGAGCGGCATAGCGGCCTGCCTTAAGACGGGAGTTGTTAAAGGTGCAAGTGAAACCACTATTGCACCGAAAAGTTGCGTTACCCGCGCTGAGGTCGCGGTTATGGCGGAACGGCTGCTGCAAAAATCGGGCTTGATATAAAAATTTAAGCGGCAGAAGAGAAGCCGAAAGAGAAAATGACAAAAGCGGACGGCAACGTCCGCTTTTGTTTTGGCGTTTTGGATGTAATTAGCAAGCTCTTATTAACGATTTGCAGCCTTAAAAAGCAAAAATACGGAGAATAATAAAAGTTTTTTACTCCAGTGCACATTTTTTGCGCCTGAAACAATATACGATAAGCAGAACTATTACTAAGGTTACAGACGTTGTTCCGGAATATAAGACCCAGACATATTTGTCCCAATATGCCATATAAGCTGCTGAAGGATATACAATATTGGAGTAAATTAACACCAGAAGCAGGAACGGCGGAATAATTTTATTATATTCTTTAAGTCCAAAAAGCTGTGATGTTCCCATTAACCCCGAATAAAAATATCCAAAAGCTTTAATAAATAAAGTTACAACCCAAACGCTGATTACTAAGCTTTCGGTACGGGATAAAAATTTTAAACTTATCTCTTTTGCGGCATAAAAAGTTGGATAGCTTGAAATCGCAGAAAGTTTACTGCCAAGTACCAAAAGTGTTTCTAGGTTTACAGCAATAAGAACCACATGACCAATTAAGTAGCCCTTAATTATAGCTTTGCTTGCTTTTTTAGGATTCTCAACATGTGTTGGATAAATCATATTTAGCATGATTAACGGCCATGCACTGTAGCTTGACATAAAGATAGCGCCCTTAATGATAGGAGAAAATCCATTTTCCATTATAGGAAGAATGTGCTTTATTCTAAAATTGGGGATATTGGAAACGAACATTAATAACATTATTATCCATATTACTTTAAAGAAAATCTCAGATGAGCGCGCGGTGCTTTCCAAACCATAAATCAATGCCATTCCAAGAATCAAAACTATTAATATATTTGCAGCATATACCGGTGTTTTGATAAAATATTCTGTTGTCATAAAGATCCCGACATATGATGTTATTGAAGTGGCACAAAAAAATGAAAAAAATATAAAGAAAAACGAAATAACCGAGCCTGCCCACTTTCCAAAAACAGAAATAATAATCTGAATAAAGGATTTATTGGGAAACAGAATACCTAAATAGCAATACAGCAGTATTATAGGCAACCCCAAAATCATAGAGACTATGGAGCTGATCCACGCATCCTGTTTTGCGATAGCCGAAAGCGTTGAAGATATAACAAGAACTGACGATCCGCAAGTAAAGCTTGCTGTCAAAGAAAAAAGCTGATGGTTGCTGATTTTTGTAGTATTCATGTCTGTCTCATTTCATATAGTTTTCAAAATGACTTAAAAAAGGAGAATATACTGCGGATATCCAATCTGATGGATTTGAAACAGGCGAACCAAAGCTTTTTAAAATTCCGATAATAAAACCGCATAAAAGAACTATTGAAAAAATAACCAGTTCTTTAAAAAGTTTTTTCTTAAGCATTTTCGGAATTTCAAAAATACATAATACAGTGCAAAACAAAACAATAATTATAACAGATAAAATGTTCAAGAGACCTATTTCTCCTCAGATAAAATTGATTTTCCAATGGAATCGGTTCCAACTATTTTAAATTTCACAGTAATAGTTACCGGAAGATCTATAAAGCCGGAGTCATTCCAAGTGCTTTCCACGGTTCTCCAATATTCGGGGTTTGATATGTGTATTTCATTGCCGAAGCCAAATATATCGCATTTTAAGTCTTTTGCTTTAGCTATTGATTTTTCGCATAATTTTTTGATTTTTTCTTCAGATAATTTTTCAAGAATGTTAAGGTTCTCCTGCTTTGTTATATCAAAGCCGCTGCTAATATTTTCGATTGTTCCGGACATGTTTATATTTACAGCGACGGACGGCTTGTTATCTGAAAAAATGATTTTTGTTGTTTTTTTTGTAATCCTTGAGAACATTGTAACTCTGCCGGTTTCTTTGCTGTCAACGTATCCGACTGTGTTCTGCACATTTCCGTTAATATAGTTATAACCTTTGCTTTCATCCTCATTCAGCCAGCCAACCAACCTGTCTTTCTTTATGACTCCATTTTTATCAAAATTAATCGGATCGTCTATTGCCGTTTTCATGTCATCCATTGACTTGGCAGGCGGTTCTTTTGATATATTTATACCTGGTATGACGGGACATTTTTCGTTGCCGCTCATTAAATCGGCAAGCTCCAGCAATTTTGTGGATTTTGTCGCAGCCCATACTTTGCTTGATATTTCCAAAGCGGAATTAATCTCTGCAGACGGAATGTTTTCAAGCTTAGACAAATTCGTCAAAACATTACTTGCCGTTGTTCCTTGTGCTATCGCAAAATACAAGTCAGGACTGGTTTGATAATGACGAAGTAAAAAATCGACCACCTCGGAAATCCCGTTTTCTGCAAATTCTTCACCAAAAATAATTGACTGCATATGTGTTCCTTTTAATCTTCTTGGGGTGCGTGTACTCATCCGCCTTATAATTTCAATGGCGCTTTTGCCTTTTTCGGTATATACGATTACCGGCGCTTCATTTATTGGTTTCTGCGCTGCAATTGCGCGCGGATTCAAAACCTGGGCTGTTAGCACAATATCATCTCCGGCCTTGTCAAATCCCAAGGCGGTTACAAAAGCGAGTTTATTTAGCTCCGCACTGTCCCAACAACCCGTTAACAATGAAGACACGATAAACATTAATATGGTTAATATAATTTTTTTCAATTTCATAAATCATCACTTCATTTCGGTTCTTCTATTTCCCCTATTCACATTAATCCCTTCCATATCGGCTCTGAGATCGGTTGAGCTGCTGATAAAACCGGGACGCAATTTGCGCTTCCAAAACGGGATTCTTACAAACGTGTCTTCATATTTTTTGGTTAGCTTAGGCGCAATAGGTGACATATATGGGACGCCGATAATTTTGAGATTGCACAAATGAAGCGTCATTCCCATGAGTCCTATAAGAACTCCGTAGAACCCCATGATTGCGGCGAGAATCATAAAAGCAAATCTTATAGTCCGCAGCCCGTTTGCCATTGCGATATTTGGAATGCAAAAGTTTGTAATTGCAGTAATTGATACAACGATAACCATCGCGGCAGATACGATTCCAGCCTGAACGGCCGCCTGCCCCAGCACAAGAGCGCCTACAATGGAAATTGCGGGGCCTATGGCCCGAGGCATTCTTACGCCTGCTTCTCTCAAAATTTCAAATGTCAGTTCCATTAAAAACGCTTCAAAAACAACAGGCAACGGAACGCCTTCACGCTGCGCCGCCAAGTTTAAAAGCAAGGGAGTCGGCAAGAATTCCGGCGAATAACTAGTCAATGCGATATATAGTGCCGGTACAAGCATGGTGAGAAAAAATGCTATCAGTCTGGTTATGCGAAATATAGTTGCGATAATGAAATGATGATAATAATCTTCACTGGAAATAAAAAACTCCATGAAAGTTGCCGGAAGGATCAACGCAAAAGGCGTTCCGTCTACTAAGATCGCTACATGCCCATCTAATAATGCTGCGGAGACGGCATCGGGCCGTTCTGTATCGCTTATTGTAGGAAAAATCGTATATGGATTATCCTTTATTAATTCCTCAATGTATCTGCTTTCCAATATTCCATCTATATTTATCTTATTGATTCGCGTTCTTATCTCATTGACGATTTCATCTCGCGCAATACCGTTAATATACATAAGCGCAACATTGGTTTTGGTGACAGACCCCACATTCAGACCTTCTATTCTGAGAGACGTATCCTTAATCCTTCTTCTTATTAAAGATATGTTGACTTCTATTTTTTCGGTGAAGCCCTCTTTTGGCCCTCTTATTACTGACTGAGATGTGGGTTCTTCTAAAGACCGGCCTTCGGGGCCATAGGTCTTATATGCAAGATAATTACTATAGCCATCAATAAGAATCAGCGTATACCCTGATAATAATTTTTGAAATAATTCTTTGAATTCGGAGCCCGCTATGACCTCACAGCCGCACATAGGCGTATATTGCAGCAGCTGAAATACGAACTCGGTACTGCTCTTTAAACGTATTTTCATGTTTTTCGATATTTTGTTTAATTCTTCGATGATATTTTCGACTTTTGTTTTATCCGCAAGGCTGCTCAGAAAAATAATCGATATCGATATATCGCTTACAGTTCTAAATAGTTTTAAGTGCTGAACCGAAAGATCGGTACAACTTCCCATTTGCTGCCTGATATAGTCTATATTAAAGTCCAAATTTTCGTCTATGTTGTCCGGCTGCATTTTCTATACCTCAGTAAAATATTCTGGTTTAGTATTTGTGCGTGTTTATACAGTTATGCGCGCTTTGATTTTAGTGCTGCTTATTAAAAATATATTTGATTGAAGATACTATTGCCAATTAAAAAACAAAAAACAAAAACGCCCTGTATCCGTAAGAATACAGGGCGTTTTTGGCACGCCTTGAGAGATTCGAACTCCCGACCTTCTGGTCCGTAGCCAGACGCTCTATCCAGCTGAGCTAAAGGCGCACATTCGCATAGCGCTTGAGTATAATAACACAAGCTTTTGCAAAATGCAAGCCCCTTTTTAGAAAAAACAACGTTTCCACCCAGCCGGATACAATATTTCACATGCTCAGAGCGTCTCCGATGTTCTCTACAATGTCGCCGACGGTTCTAAGTGCTTTGCTAACCTTGTTGCCGTTCTGTCTTCCTCTTTTTGTTACGGTGCCGATCGTCATTCCGATTGCGGAACCTACTACCATACCGACACCCATGCCTCTAACAAAGTTTCTGGCATTCATTATAAAAACCTCCCATGCGCAATAAGCGCGAAATCTGTACTTTTCTTCCGCCCGAAAGAATACGCATTATATCTTCGAAAACGGGATAAAATCGGAGGGAAGAAAATATAGTAGCCGCAAAACCTGTTTCGACAAAGTTCTGCCTGCCATGTGCGAAAATAGTATGTGCAAATTGTAAATTTATATTAATTGATTTGCACAAGCCTGACAGTATATGCTAAAATACAACATGTTAATAAACTGGGGATTCCGGCTTAAACTGATAGACAGGGATTATATAAAGCTGAAAGGAAATGCCGAATGACTGTTAATATTCTTGCTGTCGGAGATGTCTCGGGAAAGACGGGGATCGATTTTTTGACCCGCCATCTCTCGTCGGTAAAAAAGACATACAATATCGCGTTCACGGTGGTGAACGGCGAAAACGCAAATGTCGTCGGCATTACTCCGGCACAGGCGGAGAACATTTTCTCCGCCGGAGCGGATGTTATAACGCTCGGCAACCACACATGGGCCAGATATGAAATAAAGGAATACCTCGACGCCAACAACCGCATCCTGCGGCCCGCCAATTTTGCGCTCTGCTGCCCCGGTTTCGGACATGGGGTATATAAAACGCCGTTCGGCGATATTGCGGTCATAAACCTCATAGGGCGCTTTACGCTGGATTCAAACACGGATAATCCCTTTTACGTTGCGGACGAGATCTTGTCATCGCTCAATACCAAGCTGATCCTTGTCGATATGCACGCGGAAGCCACAAGTGAAAAGGCTGCTCTGGGTTTTTATCTGGACGGCAGAGTTTCCGCTGTCTGGGGAACGCATACCCATGTCCAGACCTCCGACGGAGGAGTTCTGCCGGAGGGTACAGGCTTTATCACCGATCTCGGAATGACCGGTCCGGCTATCTCGGTTCTTGGCGTTGATCCTCAGCAGAGCGTGGGGAAGTTTTTGGGCGAGCCGCCGAGACGCTATGAATCTGCCGATGGACCGGGAAAAATGGAAGGAGCGGTGTTCACCATCGACACCGATACAGGAAAATGCTTAAAAGTGGAGGCGCTGAGGATATTGTGACTAATTGCGATATCCATCAGATTTGAGGCATGCCGCTCACCGGCCGGCGGCAGCCGCGGCACATACCGTCGGCCTCCATTTGCTGTGAGGTTAGATGAATACTTTGTGCATATTGTGCGAACGGAGGTTATATGAAAACGATCAAGCTGCTGCACGCCGCAGATCTTCATCTGGATTCAGCCTTTGAATCGCTTTCGCCCGAGCAGGCGGCGGAAAGAAGACAGGGCCAAAGAGAGCTTCTCTTCTGCATTGAGGAGGCAGCCGAAAAACGCGGCGTTTCAGCCGTTCTTTTGAGCGGAGATATATTCGATTCAAATAATATTAAAAGCGAGACGGAGCGCGATTTTAACAGCTCGCTGGGCGCGCTGAGATGTCCCGTACTAATCGCTCCGGGGAACCATGACCCCTATTCCGCGTACTCCGTATGGGAGACTATGCGCTTTCCGGAAAACGTATATATTTTCAAAAACGAGGAGCTTGAATGCGTCGAATTTCCGGGAATTCCGGCGAGGTTCTGGGGAGCGGGCTTTCAGAACACATTCAGCCCGCCGCTGCTCCGCGGCTTTTCTGCTCCCGAAAAAACCGACGGTTTGCCTGATATAATGGTCATCCACGGCGATACGGGCGTCGGCGCGTCGGATTACAATCCGATCAGTCGCGATGATCTAATAAAATGCGGTATGGACTATGTCGCGCTGGGGCACATACATGCTCGCACGCCCGTTATGCACGCCGGCAAAACAGCCTATGCCTATCCGGGCTGCGCAGAAGGGCGCGGCTTTGATGAAGCGGGCGAAAAAGGCGCTCTGCTGGTCACTATATCGGATAACGGCGTGAGCGCGGAGCTCGTACCTCTCGGCGGAGTGCGCTATGAAATCGTAACCGTAGATATCGGCGGAAAGGACGCATATGATGCTGTTATCAGTGCGACGGACGACCTTACTTCCAACGACTGCTGCCGTATTATCCTTACCGGCGAGTGCCGGGAACTGCCCGATATAAACGCCTTGAGAAAAAGCCTCGAGGGTCGCTTCCGCGAGCTTCAGATCAGGGATGAGACAGTTATGAAACGCGATATCTGGGCGCAGAAGGGTCAGGACACGCTGGCGGGAGTTTTTCTTGACAAGCTGTTTATAATGTATGAGGCCGCAAAAAGCGACAAGGAACGCGGAAAGATCGAGCTCGCCGCCCGATATGGTATTTCCGCGATTGAAAACGGAGGCGAAGTCATATGAAAATACATAAGATGACCGCTTCCTTCGGCAGACTGCAAAACGAGACAATTGCGCTCGACGATGGCTTTAATATCGTTTATGCCCCGAATGAGAGCGGAAAATCCACATGGTGTGGCTTCATAAAAGCCATGCTTTACGGCATTGAGTCAGCGGCCCGCGAAAAAGCAGGCGTCAAGCCGGACAAGGTTCGTTTCGCTCCGTGGAGCGGGGCTCCGATGGCGGGTTCGATGGATATCGAATACGAGGGCTCCGAAATTACGCTTATCAGGAAAGGCCGCGAGAGCGCGCCCATGCGTGACTTTTCAGCGGTCTACACCGGAAGCTCCAGCCCGGTGAAAAGCATCGGCCCGACCGCTGTGGGAGAAACCCTACTCGGCGTTTCAAAGGATGTTTTTGAGCGCTCCGCCTTTATCGGACAGGGAAAGATAACTGTTGGGGGAAGTCCTGAGCTTGAAAAACGCATAGCGGCGATTGTACAGACGGGTGAGGAAAAATCTTCGGCGACCGAAGCGGAGGAACGCCTGAAGGCGGCGATCCGCAGGCGCAGATACAACAGGATAGGGCGTCTTCCCGAAATTGAAAAGGAACTCGATATGATACGCGCGGACCTTTCCGAAAGCGAGGATGAAATTCGCAAGGGCGGCGAGCTGAAGCGAGCAAGGGCCGCGGCGCTCGAAAGAAGGGATACCCTTCTTGCAAAGGTAGCTGAGATCAGGAAAAACACAAGGAAGGAAACGCTTGAAAAGCTCACAAATTCGAGGAACAGCGTCAAGGAGCTTGAAGCCGGATGCAACGAAAAATTTGAAAAGCTGGTTGCGGCGGAAAGAAAGCTGAATGCCGGATTTTTCGGAATGCGGGAACCGAAGGAGTGCCGAAGCCATTTTGATGCCGATGCAGATAGGCTGCATCAGCTTGAGGAGAACGCTAAAAAAGGCGGAAGCGCCGCGATGAACATCGCCCTTCTCGGAGTGTTCGTGCTTTTGGCCGCAGCGTTTGAATTGCTGGCGGATTTCGGGCTTCTGACACTTACAGGCTATATGGCATATGTACCCCGTATTACGGCGGGAGTGCTGGCAATTATACAGTTTATTCGCGTACTTGCACTGAGGAGTAAGAGAAAAAAGATTAGTGAACAGAAAAGTGCGATACTCGCGCAGTACGGCAGCGAATCAGAAGAGGCGGTCATCGCCTTGCTTGATGCCCACGAAAGAGACTATGAGGAATACAAAGCCGCGGAAAACGATAAGAAAGAGGCTTCGGAAAAGCTGGAAAAGGCAAGAATTATTCAGTCCGAGCTTGAAGCCGCGGTTTTGAAGGACCTTGATTTTTCCGAGAACGGAAGCGAGGCCGCGCAGTATACAAAGCTTCTTGAAGAAGCCGAAACGGCTCTGCGCAATATCCGCGAGCAGAGCGCTCAATGGGAGGGGCGTCAGAGCGCCCTTAAAGACCCCGAAGAGCTGAAAGCAAGGCTCGACGTGCTGGAAAAAGAACATGAGAAGCTTTCGGATGAGCTTGAAGCCCTCAATCTGGCGCTTGACACCCTGCGGGAGGCGGGAGAGGAGATATCGCACCGTTTGACTCCGAAGCTGAGCCAAAGGACGGCGGAACTGTTTTCAAAGCTTACCGCTTCGCGTTATGACACGGTGTTGCTCGATAAGGAGCTCAAAGCGGCGGCAAGACAGGAGGGGGATTCCGTGCCGAGGGATGCCTCGTTCCTGAGCGCGGGGACTATAGACCAGCTCTATCTGGCCGTAAGGCTAGCCATCTGCGAACTCGCGCTGCCCGCAGAAAAGTCATGCCCCGTAATTTTGGACGATGCGCTGGTCAATTTTGACGATGAGCGATGCGAAAGGGCGCTGATGCTTTTAAATGAGCTCTCTGCGGACAGGCAGATCGTTCTTTTCACCTGCCACAGACGCGAGGCGGAACTTATGAAGGACGTACCCGGCGTTCATGTTGCGGAGATATGAAAGATGAATACATTTGGAGAAAATTTAAAGCTGACGATATTCGGCGAATCTCATGGCGAGGCGGTCGGCATGGTGCTGGACGGATTTCCGGCGGGCGAAAGCATTGATATCGACTTTATGAAAGAAGAGCTCAAACGCAGAGCGCCGGGCATGTCCGAGCTGTCAACGCCGAGAACAGAACCTGACGAGCCGATAATTATATCTGGAATTGCAGACGGACACAGCACAGGCGCGCCGATATGCGCCATAATAAGGAACACCAACACGAGGAGTTCTGACTATCATCCCGAAAAGCCGCGCCCGGGTCACGCCGACTTGACTGCGCAGATCAAATACAAGGGCTTTGCGGATTACAGGGGCGGCGGGACCTTCAGCGGAAGGCTGACGGCCGCGATGGTTATGGCGGGCGCGCTTTGCAAGCAGACGCTTGGACGCAGGGACATCTCGATAGAAGCGAGAATTGTCCGTATCGGCTCGGCCGAGGCATCGAGACCCGATTTTGATTTTGCCCTTCGCAAGGAAATACTGGATGCCCGCGCGAGCGGCGACAGCGTAGGCGGCGTAATCGAGTGTGCGGCGACGGGGCTTCCCGCCGGTCTTGGTGGGCTTATGTTCGGCGGAATGGAAAGCAGGATTGCCGCCGCGCTCTATGCGATACCGGGAGTCAAGGGAGTAGAGTTCGGCGCGGGCTTTGAGATCGCAAAAATGCGCGGGTCTGAAGCAAACGACCCGATCAGGCTTGAAGACGGAAGGCTCTTTACCGAGACCAACAACTCGGGCGGGATTAACGGCGGGCTGACGAACGGGATGCCTGTCGTTGTGCGCTGCGCGTTCCGACCGACACCTTCGATCGCGAGAGAACAGAGAACCGTCGATCTGTCAAAGATGGAGAATACGACGCTGCGCATCTCGGGAAGACACGATCCCTGCATAGTGCCTCGTGCTGTGCCGGTAGTCGAGAGCATGATCGCTTTCTGCGTAATGGATGCGCTGTGCGGTGACTGAGCATTCGGCGTTCGATAAACGGATGCTGTATAAATATAAGATAACAAAACCACGGCGGCGCCGTGAGAAAAGAGAGCAGACTATGGACGAAAAAGAAAAACAAACAGAACAGGAAAAGCCCGTTGATACCTCGGCCGAAGCCGCTGCTGAGACGGAAGAGACGCCCGAAGGCGGAGCGCCTGTTAAACAGAAGAACAAGAGATTGATCAACGCCCTTATAAGAACCGGAGCCGCTCTGATTATCGCGGCGCTGCTGCTTACCGTGTCGAAATTCTCTATCTTTGACCTCATAAAAGGCCCTACGGAAACCGAAGCGGCCCACCATGAGGAGACGGGGACTTTTGTAAAGCAGGACGTTGCTCTGATACTGGGTGATCTTTCGGATCAGGGTCTACCCAAAAATTATGCGATTGCGGTGATCTATGACAAAATCGTGGTTGTCCGTTTTACGGACCGCTATCTTGAGTCCGCTGATGCGATCAAAACAGATACCCTGCAGTATGTTGACGGGACTATTACCACAATCGATAAGTATGTGACGGTTGAAGGCACGATCGAAAAGCAGAGCGAGGAGCTTTCAACCAAGGTGTACGAATGGTATGCCGCCAATAAGTCGTGGATGCTCGAAAAGGGCGTCGTTGCCGACACCGGAGACGATTCTGTATATATCTCTGACGCGGTTTTGACGGTTGATACGG
>JAJUHD010000062.1 GCA_029268085.1 Bacillota bacterium
ATGCCGGAAACGTATATCTCAGGTATCAATCCGCTCATATCGGCGAGCTTTTCAAAGTTCACGTCCCAGATCCATGAAACGTCTTTGCCATCCGCCGAATTGTCGTTCAGGCAGCAAACGAAAACTGTCTTTTCTGAAAGGCCGGATAGGTAATTGAGAACCTGATTGCAGCCGGCTGGGTTCTTTACGAGTATGATGCGCGCCGTGTTCCCTCCGAGATCGAACTCCTCCATGCGCCCGAAGCCGCAGGAAAAGGTTGCGATAGCGTCCTTGGCGAGATTTCGGCTGAAACCGACAGCTTCGGAAACAGCCAGAGCGCCTATGGCGTTGTAAATATTGTAACCGCCGGGAAGGTTTATTGAAATTACGCCGTCTTCTCCGAAAACGCGGACGCGGACTCTTGTTGAAGATATATCCGTTGCCAGAATATCCGTGACAGAGACCTGCGGCTCCGGACGCTTATATCCGCAGTCGGGGCAGTAAAAGCCCCCCAGATGTCCGAAGGTGCGGTAGCTGTACTCGTACTCATGCTTGCATTTGATGCAGTGCGGCGCGTCGGAAACCTCTGAAACGGGATCCTTATAGATGGGTACGTCCACACCGTAGAAGATGACCTTGTTCGGTATCTGCTCCGCGATAGAAGCAGTCAGCGAGCAGTCTGCGTTGAGGCATACCACGGCGCGAGGAGAATTTTTGATACCGATAAGTATGTTGTTAAGCGTATGCGTAACCTCGCCGTAGCGGTCGAGCTGGTCGCGGAAGACGTTCGTCACGATAACGACGGCGGGATCTATAAGGCGGCAGACCTCTTTTGAGGCGGCTTCATCACATTCGATGACCGCGTTTTTCTTCTTCGGCTTTCCCGTCAGGGTTGAATTTTCGATGAAAATTGCGGTGATCCCGTTAATAAGGTTCGCGCCGGAGCGGTTTGCAAAATAGGAGGCGCCCGCCTTGACGTAGATTTCCTCGATGATGCGTGAAGAGGTCGTTTTGCCGTTTGTGCCCGTAACTATGACGCATTTTACATCCTTCGCGAGATATCCGAGCAGTTCCGGGCAAATCTTCAGCGCGATCTTTCCGGGGATCGCCGTGCCGCCGCGTCCTATGAGCCGCAGTAATTTAATTGAGAGCTTGCAGGCGGAGACCGCCAAAAAAACTTTTAATTTCATAACTAAGTAATTATACCACTCATTTGTATGATTGCAACAGCAGGCGATTTATTCGTTCGGCGCGATCATTTTTTTAAACTCTTCCTCAGTCAGCACCGGTACGCCGAGATTCTGAGCTTTTATGAGCTTTGATCCGGCGTCTTCTCCTGCTACGACATAGCTTGTTTTTTTTGAAACTGAGCCGGTAGATTTTCCTCCGAAGCTTTCGACCAGGGCTTCTGCTTCATCTCGCGTGAAGGAGGTCAGAGCCCCTGTGAACACAAATGTTTTGCCCGCGAAGCGGTCATCCAGACGCGTTTCCTTGCTCTCGAAGCTCACGCCCGCCTGACGGAGCAGCTCGATCTGGTGCCTCGAATGTGGATCCGATAGCCATTCGACAAGGTAGGAAGCGGTTATCGGACCGATGTCGGGGATGTTCTTCAAATCCTCGACGGAGGCGTTAATCAGCTCGTCCAGATTCGTATAGTGCATGGCGAGAACCTTCGCCGCCTTCTGGCCGACCTGCCTGATGCCGAAGGCGCAGAGTAGACGCGCCATGCCGTTTTCCTTGCTCTTTTCGATTGCGTTAATAAGGTTCTCTGCGCTCTTTTTACCCATGCGGTCAATAGACGCAACGCTCTGAGCTTCAAGGTAATAGAGATCTGCGGGAGATGAAATGAGTCCTTTATTAATCAGGGAATCCGCAACGGAGACGCCGAGCCCTTCAATGTCCATCGCGTCACGCGAGGCGAAATGCGTTATGGTGCGAAGACGCTGCGCGGGGCACTCGACATTGGTGCAGCGGGTCGCGGCTTCGTCCTCGTCCCGAGTAACATGAGCTCCGCACGCGGGGCAGATATCCGGTATCCTGAACGGAACAGTGCCCTCGGGGCGCTTATCGCGTTTGACCTCCAGAATTTCCGGAATAATCTCGCCCGCCTTTTGAACGAGAACTGTATCTCCAATTCGGATATCCAACCTATCGATATTATCTTGATTGTGCAAGGTTGCGTTTGTTACAGTCGTTCCAGCTAGACGAACCGGTGCGACGACAGCCTTCGGCGTAAGCACACCGGTACGGCCAACCTGAACGATTATATCCTGTACAACGGTTTCCTTCTTCTCTGGAGGATACTTGTATGCAGCCGCCCATCGGGGCGCCTTTGCCGTGCTCCCGAGGACTGTTCGGTCGGTTAGGCTGTTAATTTTTATAACAGCACCGTCGATATCATAAGGGAGAGTATCGCGGTTTTCGCCAAGCCATTCTATCTGAGCGCGGCACTCGGCAGAGCTTCTGCAGACCTTGTATGGCACGACGGGGAAGCCCATCTCCTTAAGCGCATCAAGCGTTTCGGCGTGAGTTGCAAAGTCTCTGCCATCGGCAAGCTGTATATTGAATATGATTATGTCAAGCTTACGGCTCGCAGTGATTTTGCTGTCAAGTTGACGGAGCGAACCGGCAGCGGCGTTTCGCGGATTCGCAAAGAGCTTCTCGCCGTTTATCTCGCGTTCTGCATTAAGCTCCGCAAAGGTGTCGCGCGACATATAGACCTCTCCGCGCACGATAAGGCGCGGCGGGGCATTTTTGAGTTCTTTCGGAAGGCTGCGAACGGTACGCAGGTTCTCGGTAACGTCCTCGCCGGTTACGCCGTCGCCTCGTGTAGCGCCGCGGAACATTTTGCCGTTCAGATATTCGACAGCGACGGAGAGCCCGTCAATCTTCGGCTCGGTGCAATAAACAGCCGGGCTTCCTAGAGTTTCGTCAGTGCGATTAATAAAGCCGTCGAGCTCCTCGAAAGAGAAAACATCGTTCAAGCTTTCGAGCGGAACAGCATGGCGCACGGAAGAGAACTGCGGAGAAACCTTGCCGCCGATTTTCTGCGTGGGGGAATCGGGAGCCCTGAATTCAGGATACTGCTCCTCAAGCTCGATCAGGCGGCGCATCAGCGCATCGTATTCGAAATCCGAAATTATCGGCGCGTCAAGGTCGTAATAGGCCTTTCCATAGCGTCTTAATTCCTCTCTGAGTTTTTCAATTTCCGCTTTTGTATCCATAGTCTATCTCCGTTTCTACGGCTGATTTAGGGCTAAGTAGGCGTTCGGCACATCTCCGACGAGGACGGTCTCCGCGATCAGCACCTCACTGGTGACTTCGGTTGACATAATTTCCCACGGCATCATAACGTCGATTTGTACTTTGACCTCAAGAATGATCTGATGCTTGACCTGATTGATTCCCGCAGCTTCAAGCTCATTTCTGAAATCGGCGTAAGAGCTAGTGAGCATCGTGATTTTGATAGGTATCTTCGGACCCTTGCCAAGAAGCAGGTTGGAGCCTATAAGGTTGCCGAGAGGAATGTTTTCATTGAGAAAACCGCTGTTCGTTGCCGCGATGACCTCCTGCAGAATTTCGGACGAAAGAGTGTTTATACGAGACATATTGGCTGAAATCGCGGTGATTTTGCCATTATTGTCCTTCTCAAGATTCACAAAATAGTCGTAAGTATACTGACCCTTGCTCATCTTTTCATTTATCTTGTCATTGATGACGGCAGTGATCATGTCCGATGCGTCTGAAAGCGCCATTTCACTGGCAACATTTTTTAGATAATGTCCAACAAGAGCGATCGCAACTGTCAATGCCAGCAGGATGAAAATAGTAAAAGCAGCCGCTTTTTCTTCGGGAGATCTTCTGGGCATTCTGGGCCTTCGCCGTATGGGCCTCTTTAACGGTGCGCGTCTTCTAATAAATGGCATAAGGATACCCCCTATGCCATTTATATGAACGGAGCTGCCGAAATAGCCCAATATAAGTTTACATAATATATTAGTCTATGCTTTGCAGCATATCAGATGCCAGCATAACGCTTAGCTTTCCGGATTCATAGGTGAGGCCGCCCTGCATAAAGCCGAGATACGGCTCGCGCATAGGGCCGTCGCAGGATAGCTCGATTGACGAGCCTTGAATAAAGGCTCCCGCAGCCATAACGACCTCGTCCTCATAACCGGGCATGGCCCACGGCAGAGGAGTGACGAAGGAATCGACCGGTGAACCTTTCTGGATTGCTGAGCAGAACTTCAGCAGCTTCTCCGCGCTGCCGAATTCGATCATTTGTATTATATCGTGCCTTTCCTCATGAGCGGCAGGGGAGGACTTTAGACCAATACGCTCCATCATTCCCGCGCAGAAAGCGGCGGTTTTGAGCGCCTGCGCTACGATGTGAGGCGCCATAAAAAAGCCCTGATACAGCAGACGGTTATTTCCCAGCGTGCTCCCGCATTCGCCGCCGATGCCGGGCGTCGTCATGCGTATGGCGGCACGTTCAACGAGGTCGGTTCTGCCAGCTATGTAGCCGCCAGTCGGGGCAAGTCCGCCGCCGGGATTTTTGATGAGAGAGCCCGCGATGAGGTCGGCTCCGACGTCTGTCGGCTC
This sequence comes from Bacillota bacterium, assembly GCA_029268085.1. Taxonomy (GTDB): domain Bacteria; phylum Bacillota; class Clostridia; order Oscillospirales; family Oscillospiraceae; genus UBA2658. The sequence continues at coordinate 4,582 of JAJUHD010000062.1, forward strand.
GCGTGTCTCGGTGAATTCGCCGTAGCAGTTATCGACTAGGATGTTTGCCCGGGGATTTACCTCGCGGACAGCCTTTATTATCTTTTCTATGTCGCCGATACCGAACGCGCGCCTCAGAGCGTACCCGCGCGAGCGCTGTATCGTAACCGCGCCGATCTTCGGATCGGATGCGGCCTTTTTTATACCCTCGAAGTCGGGCTCTCCGTCAGGAAGGAGGTCTACTTGCGCATAATCGACGCCATAGAACTTAAGCGAACCGTCGCCGTCTCCCGTAATGCCGATTGTGCGCTGAAGAGTATCATAGGGGCTGCCGGTCACTGACAAAAGCGTGTCGCCGGGCTTGCAGACCGCGAAAAGTGCGGTTGCTATGGCATGCGTTCCGTTTACAAACCCGATGCGCACCAGTGCGCTTTCCGCACCGAACACACGGGCGTATATTTTATCGAGCGTGTACCTGCCGAGGTCGTTATAGCCATAGCCGGTTGTTCCGGCAAAGCAGGCTTCCGATACACGAAATTCCTGAAAAGCGGACATAACCTTAAGCGTGCAATTTTCCGCAACGCTGTCAAATTTAGCATAAACTTCGCGAAGACTGTTTTCAATCTCGACAGAAAGCTTTCTGATCTCAGGGGAAATATCAGTTAAATTCATTATTGAAAATCCTTAATCGTTATTCTGAAAGTGCTTCAAGAAGCAGCATCACCAGCCGCGGCATGATCTCAAAATCAGAGATTTTCGCTATGCACGCTGGCGAATGAATGTTGCGTATCGGAGCTGAAATTGCAATGGTATCTACGCCGTTTCCGCTGCGCTGCACAGCAGACGCGTCTGTTCCTCCTGCAATCATGGTTTTGGTCTGCCATTTGATGCCGTTTTTTTCGGCAAGCTCCGTGACTGTTTTGTAGAGTTCGCGGCTGTAGACCGTGCTATTGTCCATAAAGGGGATGACTATGCCTTCGCCCAGACGGCAGATGCGTTTTCCTTCAGGAACTTCCGGAAGGTCCGCGGCCGTCGTGCCTTCGAGCACGATGGCAATGTCAGGGTTAACGCGGTTGGATACAATCTTTGCACCGCGTGTGCCGATTTCCTCTTGTACGGTAAAAGCAAAGGTGCAGTCACATGGAAGTTCTCTTTCAAGGAGCTTTATCATTGCCGCGCAGCCGACCCTGTCGTCGATTGCTTTGGCTTTGAGATAACCCTCGCCGAATTCCAGTACGCTGTCATCGAACACGGCTGTGTCGCCGAGTGACACCAGTTCTTTTGCCTCGTCCTTCGATTTTGCTCCAATGTCGATATAAAGCTCATCGCGCTTCGGAACGGCCTTTTCCTCATCCTTTGAGACATGGTGGTAAGCCTTTATGCCTATAATGCCTCGGATCCTGTCTTTGCCGATGTAGACGCATTTACCGATTACGACGCGCCTGTCTATCCCGCCGATAAAATCGAAGCGCAGAAAGCCGTCGTCATCGATGCCGGTGATTATAAAACCGACTTCATCCATATGCGCGCAGATGAGGATCTTTTTCCCGCAGCTTTTCTTTCCTTTTTTATTTACTATGAGGTTACCCATATTGTCGGTTGTCATACCGTCTGAAAATGGCATTACACGCTCAAGGATATAATCACGGACCTCATCTTCGTTACCCGATGCTCCGCTCAGGTAGCAGAGGGTTTTCAATGTATCAAGCATTAAACCGCCTCCAGTGCACTAAATGCACAAATCGTATATATTTAACCATTAGTGCAGTAACTGCACTAATTTGTCGAAGCGTTGCAAATTATGCAATATCATCTTCTCCGAGCTTCATGGCGAATTCTGTAAGCAGACTGACGATGGCTTCCGCATCCGAAATATCCAAGGTCTCAACAGGCGAGTGCATGTATCTTATTGGAAGCGATACGACCGCTGTTGTCACTCCTTCGCGGCATACCTGTATGACCCAGCCGTTTGTACCCGAATTACCGCCCATGATTTCAAGCTGGTAGGGGATATCCTTTTCCGCTGCGGTTTTAATGAGGGCGTTCGTGATATTGCGGTTCATGCTGGGGCCGACGCCTATGGCTGCGCCCTTGCGCATTTCAAGGACTTCGCTCTTTTTTGAATCGGGAGTCGAAGCGAAGGTCACGTCCAGCGCAATAGCATAATCGGGATAAATTCCATTTACACCCACTGCCGCGCCGCGGCAGCCGAGTTCTTCCTGAGTGCTGAACAGACAATAAATATCGACGTTCGGAGCTTTTTCGGAAAGAATCTCCATGGTTTTGATAATGATCGCGACGCAGGACCGGTCGTCCATCGACTTGCCGCAGAGTACGTTCTCATTAAGCTCGTCCACACCGCCTGCAAAGACTGCGGGCGTCCCAAGAGGAACACGCTTTTTTGCCTCTTCATCGCACATGCCGATATCAATGAAGAGCTTTTTTGCGTCGATGGTTTTGTCCATTTCCTCATCGGAAAGTGCGTGAGGAGGAAGGGTGTCAATGACACCGAAGATCGGGGGCTCAGTCAAAACCTTGATTTCCCTTGCGGGAAGCATGCGGGGATCGATCCCGCCGATGTTAGCGAAGCGAAGGAAACCGTTTTCAATGCCGGTGACAATGAGGCCTATCTCGTCCATATGAGCGTCGAACATCAGGCTTTTTGCGCCTTCCCTGCCGCATTTTTTGACAGCTATGAGGTTGCCTAACGCATCAGTCCTGATTTCATCAACATAGGGCGAAAGAAGCTCCTTTGCGCGTGCAAAGGCTTTTTCCTCAAAGCCTGCCGGAGCGGGCAGCCCGCAAAGGTCGATTATTATGTCTTTTAATTGCATTAGCATTACTCCAATCCGAGAACTATACTGCGGAAGGTATTGCCGCGTTCAACAAAGTTTTTGAATTTATCGAATGACGAACAAGCGGGGGAAAGAATCACAACGTCGCCATCATCGGCGCTGTATGCCGCGGAAAGGACCGCATCGCGGAAATCGTCGATGATATGGATAGGCAGGGTCAGGCGGTTGTAGCCGGGGGTGTTTACAACGGCGTCCCTTATCCTCTCGGCCGTTTCACCCGTAAGGAACAGGGCTTTTACGCGCGCAACGATCTCAGTTCCCAGATCATCAAAAGGCACATGCTTATCATGTCCGCCTGCGATAAGTATGGGTTTGATCTTGGTAAAGCAGCGCAGTGCCGCGATCGTGCGCGTGGGGCTGGATGCGATGGAGTCGTTATAGAATTTGACGCCGCGCAGCTCTCGTACGAGCTCAATGCGGTGGGGAACGCCGGGGAATGTTCTTGCCACCTTGCGGAAAACGCTGTCCGTGATGTAACCCTCGGTCGCGGCATAGGCAGCCATATAGTTATCAACATTGTGGAGTCCGGGGATCAGGATGCCGGCAGTCGGCATGATTTCATGAACCTCGTAATTCCTTGCGCAGTATATAAGCTCGTCAACTGTGAAGCAGCCGCTCTGTACAGAGTGCACATGGCTGAAATAGCATATGTTCGATTTTGCTTCCGCGGTGAATCCGGATGTATAGGAATCGTCGGCGTTGAGGACAAGACGGTCGCCTGCATCCTGATTCAGGAAAATGTTCTTTTTCGCACTGATGTAGTCATCAAGATCAGGATGAACATCAAGATGGTTCGGTGAAATGTTTGTAATGACAGCCACGTCCGGCTTGCACTTCATGCTGTGCAGCTGGAAGGAACTTAGCTCAAGGACCGCAAAGTCCTGCGGTTTCATTTCGGGTACTTTGTTCAGAAGAGGCATGCCTATATTTCCTCCCAGAAAAACAGTATGCCCGGATTCTCTCAAAAGTGTCGCAATTAACGTAGAAGTCGTGGTTTTTCCGTCGCTTCCGGTAATAGCAATGGTACGGCAGGGGCATACTGCGAAAAAAGCCTCCATTTCAGAAGTGAGGACGCTTCCGTTTTTGGCCGCGTTTCTGAGCTCCGGCGTAAATGGATGCAGACCGGGGGTGCGAAAGATTACATCCTCGTGCAGGTTTTCAAGATATCTATCACCGAGACGCAGCTTTGCGCCGCGCTCAATGAGAGCATTTGCATTCTCAAACTGTTCTTCGCCGCGCTTGTCGCAAACGGTAACGTCCAGACCGTGTACCAGCAACAGATCTGTAAGCGGGGCATTGCTTACGCCGTATCCCACTACGGCTATGCTCTTGCCCTTGAGCGAATTCAGATATTCGTCTAAAGTCATGGTATACGCCACCTTTCAGATTAAGCTGAGGAGAGCGAGCCATGTCGGATCCTCAACTGGTATATTATACAGCTTTTATAAGATCATTACAACCCATTTTATGTATATCAGGCTTCTCTAGGGGGTATGTTAGCTTTGAAGATGCTGTATTTTTCTTGCAAGCGCTTGTCCTCTGCGTTATAATAAATAATAAGTGTAGTCCACCGGGGACGGTAAGCAGGCGCTTGCCGCCCCCGTATATCAAAGTCGCCCCCGCGGGGACTGACTATAAAATCTTATGCCGCTGCAAACGTATCTGTTACGCGCAGACGGGCCTACGGGAGACAGGAAAAATGATAAAAGTATCGCCTTCTATCCTTGCCGCCGACTTTTCGGCGCTGATTAAAGATATTAACGACGTAAAAAACGCAGGAGCAGAATATTTGCATGTTGATGTAATGGACGGCGTGTTCGTTCCGAACATCAGCATAGGCATACCTGTCGTCAAATCACTGCGAAAAGCGACCGACATGTTCCTAGATGTGCACCTTATGATCGACAGGCCCCAGCGCTATGTCAAAGCTTTCTGCGACGCAGGCGCGGATCTCGTTACCTTCCACCTCGAAGCATGCCAGCCGCAGGATATATTCGAGGCAATAACGGTCATCAAGCTTTGCGGAAAAAAGGCAGGGCTGAGCCTGAAACCAAAGACCCCCGCCGTTACACTGCTGCCTTATATCTCCATGCTTGACCTTGTCCTTGTTATGACGGTCGAACCGGGCTTCGGCGGGCAGTCCTTCATGCATGACCAGCTTCCCAAGATCGCATCGATCAGGCAGATGATCGACAATGTCAACCCTACCTGCGAGCTTGAAGTGGACGGCGGAATTGACTCAGAAACCTCAAAGCTGGTCAAGGACGCGGGCGCGAATGTGCTTGTCGCGGGCAGCGCGGTTTTCGGCAGAGAAGACAGAAAGGCCGCGATCGAGGCTATCAGAAACGCATAAGGTGACAGGTTTTATATTGTATTTCGATTATAATCACAAGGAGCATTTGAAAAATGTCATTTTTCCCGCCCTCACTGGAAACGCTCATAGATAAGTTCGCATCTTTGCCCGGCATCGGCAAAAAAAGTGCCCAGCGCCTTGCGTTCCATATTCTGTCCCTGCCGGAGGGTGAGGCGGAGAGTTTCGCCGCCGCGATCCTTGACGCGAAAACAAGCGTCCACTGCTGCCCGGTATGCCAGAACTTGACGGACGGCGATGTTTGCTCCATTTGCGGAGATGCCCGCCGCGACAGGAGCATTATCTGCGTAGTCGCTGAGCCGAGAGATGTGCTTTCCTTTGAACGCAGCCGGGAATATAAGGGACTTTACCACGTCCTGCATGGCGTGATGTCGCCCATGAACCATATCGGTCCGGACGATCTTAAAATTTCCGAGCTTATCGCCCGCGTAGCGGAGGGCGAGGTGCGCGAGGTCGTCATGGCGACAAACCCCGATATTGAGGGCGATACGACCGCAATGTATATTTCACGCCTTATAAAACCCTTCAACATTAAAGTTACACGCCTTGCTTACGGCATACCTGTCGGTTCGAATCTCGAATACGCCGATGATGCAACTCTCACGCGCGCACTCGAAGGCCGTCGTGAAATGTAATTATAAAACTCTTGCAATATCCACAAAATAGCGGTATAATAATTATACAAAGCCCACAAATGGGAGAATAAATTAGGATATAAGCACGAAAGTGCATATTATACGGTTACAATCTATTCATGTGAATCAGGGGCGCAACAAATTATATCCGCGGAGCAGGGCGGTTATAATTATGTATCGGGCGTCTGTGCTTTTTGTACTCATAATGGTCCGTAACCGGCTGAAATTATTACATAATCAATACAAAAAGGAGAATTCTTTTATCTATGTCATCAAAACTGAAAATAATTCCGCTCGGAGGCCTGAATGAGATCGGCAAAAATCTCACCGTCTACGAGTACGGCGACGATATTATCGTCGTCGACTGCGGTCTCGGCTTTCCCGATGAGGAGATGTACGGGGTCGACATTGTCATACCCGATTTCAGCTACCTTGTCCAGAACCAGCATAAGATTCGGGCTGTCATTCTCACCCACGGGCACGAGGACCATATCGGCGGTCTGCCGTATCTCATGCGAGAGATAAATGTTCCGCTCTACACTACACGGCTGACGGCGGGGCTTATCAAACTTAAGCTTGAAGAGACAGGGCTTCTCGAAAAGGCCAAGATAACCACACTTGAAGCGGGAGAGCGCTTCAAGGCGGGCTGCTTCAATATCGAACTGATCCACGTCAACCACAGTATTGCGGATTCCGTTGCGCTCGCGGTCAAAACGCCTATCGGAACATTGGTCCATACCGGCGACTTCAAGATCGACGTTACGCCGATTGAAGGTGAGATGATTGACATCACGAGGCTCGGCGAGCTTGGCAAAGAGGGCGTGCTTATGCTCCTTTCAGACTCTACGAATGTTGAAAGACCCGGCTTCTCCGAGTCCGAAAAAAAGGTTGGGGTTCGTTTTGACGCTCTTTTCAAAGACTGCGACAAGCGCATCATAGTAACGACCTTTGCATCAAACGTACACAGGGTCCAGCAGATTATAAACAGCGCGGCCAAGAACAACCGCAAGGTTGCGATTACGGGACGCAGCATGGAGAATATCATGCGCGTTGCGATGGATCTCGGCTACATGGATGTGCCAAAGGATACGTTAATTGACATCAACATGATAAATACCCTGCCGAAGAACAGAATCGTTATTATTACAACGGGTAGCCAGGGCGAGAGCATGTCAGCTCTTTACCGTATGGCCTTTTCGGGTCATCGCCAGGTCGAGATCGACGCGGGCGACAGGGTCATTATTTCCGCGTCGGCGATTCCCGGAAACGAGACGACAATCAGTCGTGTAATAAACGAGCTTTTCATGAAGGGCGCGGAGGTCATCTACGACCGGCTGGAAGAGCTTCACGTTTCGGGCCATGCGTGCAGGGAAGAACTCAAGATGATGCTCGCCCTCACAAAGCCGAAATTTTTCATGCCGCTCCATGGCGAGCAGCGGCATCTCCGCACGCACGCGGAGCTTGCAAAGAACATGGGTATCGACCCAAGGAATATCGTTATCGGAGACATCGGCAGGATAGTCGATGTCACAAAAAAGGAAATTAAGCTCGGCGGAACCGTTACGGCCGGTAAGGTACTCGTGGACGGCACCGGTGTCGGCGACGTCGGCAGCATCGTTCTGCGCGACAGGCGTCACCTTGCGCAGGACGGCATGGTGGTTGTTGTAATGACG
>JAJUHD010000063.1 GCA_029268085.1 Bacillota bacterium
TAGCCCGTCCGAACAAAGCAGAAGCAGATCATTTTTCTTAAGCTCAGGTGAAAATGTATCACAGACGACCGTTTTTTCGACGCCAAGTGCGCGCGTGATTATGTTCTTTCTAGGATGGTTTCGCGCCTGTTCCCGCGTAATTGCCCCTTTGCCGACCATCTCCTCCACGAAGGAATGATCGCGCGTGATCTGCATTATTTCCCCTCTTGAAATGAGATATGCCCGGCTGTCTCCGATGTTCACAACACAGCATTCCTTGCCCTTCACGATTGCGGCGACAAGAGTCGTTCCCATGCCTTCGCAGGTCTCGTCGCTGATACTGCGATTATAAACCTGTTCATTGGCGGTTATTGCCGCAAAACGCGCTGACGCCTCTATATCTTCTTTCAGCTTTTTGTCGGAAAGATGTTCAGCAATCTCCGCCGTAAAGGCGGAAAGAGCAATCTCGCTTGCGATTTTGCCTGCTTTCGCGCCTCCCATACCGTCACAGAGAACAAGAACGGCATAAGACGGCGACGAATTCTGGAAGAATCGGACACAATCCTGATTTTCACTTCTCACCTTACCGGCATCGGTTATGGTGTAGCCTTTCATTTTTTCCTCCTGAGCTACGGCGCGGCTGTATCTATGTCCCTCGCGCCGGCCTTTCAGTGTATATGTCAGTCGCCTTTATTGGCAGCTTTTCTTCTCAATTGGCCGCAGGACGCGTCAACATCGCCGCCGAGCTTCCTGCGTACTGTTGAATTAACCCCGTTATCGTCGAGTATTTTTACAAACTTCTTGAGATTTTCTGCTGTGGACGGTCTGAATGACCGTTCTTCCACATAATTGAGCGGTATGAGGTTAACATGCGCAGAGCATTCCTTTGCAATATCAGCCAGCTTTTTGGCGTGGTCCGGCAAATCATTTACGCCGTCTATCATAGCGTATTCAAATGATATACGTCGTCCCGTACGCTCGAAATAGCGCTTGCAGACGGAAACGAGCTCATCCACTCCCCTCCCCCTGTTCGCCGGCATCAGCTTTGAGCGGGTCTCATCGTCAGGTGCATGCAGGGATATTGACAATGTCAATTGTAAATTAAGATCCGCTAGTTTGTCAATTTGTTCTGTCAGTCCGCAGGTCGAGAGCGATATGTGGCGCATGCCTATATTCATTCCGTCAGGATGATTTACCAGTTTAAGGAATTTCATAACATTATCATAATTATCGAGAGGCTCGCCTATGCCCATCAGCACGATGTTCGAAATATTCAATCCCGAATCAAGCTGGGAAAATAGAACTTCATCCAGCATTTCCGAGGGTTCGAGGTTTCGCAGAAGTCCGCCTATTGTCGAGGCGCAGAATGCGCAGCCCTGACGGCAGCCGACCTGAGTCGAGATGCAGACGGTATTACCATGCTTATAGCTCATCACGACGGTCTCAACGGCGTTGCCGTCCATTAGCTCCCAAAGGTATTTGATGGTACCGTCAAGCTGGGAAACCTGCTTGCGTATCGGCCTTGGCACCGTGATATAAAAGCGTTTGTCGAGAGCCTCCCTGAGCTTTTTTGACAGATCCGACATCTCATTGAAGGAGCCGACACCCTTGTTAAGCCATGAAAAAATCTGTTTTGCCCTGTATTTCGGCTCGCCCATTTCAATCAATGCCGATTCAATTTCATCGGGAAGCATGGATTTAATATCCGTTTTCATTTAAATTTCCTCAGTTTGCAAATAAAAAAACCGTCTGTACCGTGTATATGCGGGTAAAGGCTCAACCTGCCGCTTTCAACTTTTCCGATTGGTTTGGGAAGCAAAAAGCTTTCCGCGCTGAATTCACTATGTTTACTTAGAAAGCGGTCGACTACTCCGCCGTTTTCGCGGTCAAGTACCGTGCAGGTCGAATACAGAAGCGCTCCTCCCGGCTTCACGCAGCCGGAAAGACCTTCAAGTATGTTGAGCTGCGTTTCAGGCAGCTTTTCAATTTCCCTTATGTCCTTATAGCGTATATCGGGCTTCTTGCGTATTACGCCGAGCCCTGAGCACGGAACGTCCGCGATAACAAGGTCAAAGGCCTCTCTAAGGCTTTCTTCGGGCCTCGAGGCATCCATTTTTCCCGTTTTTATTATATCAATGCCAAGCCTTCCCGCGCCATCTCTGATGCGGCCCAGCTTATTTTCATGTATATCGCAGGAAAGGATTTTCCCGCAGTTTTGCATAATCAGCGCTGCCGCAAAGCTCTTTCCTCCAGGAGCGCTGCAAGCATCCAGAACGGTATCACCGGGTTTCGGTCCTGATGCCAGCACGGCAAGGCGCGCTGCTGCATCCTGCACATAAAACATCCCGTTTTTATACTCATCAAGAGCCGCGACATCCCCTGCGCCAAAGATATCAAGGCAGTCCTGCAGAAGCCCGTTGGGTTTTGCTTCAATGCCCTTGCTCTCAAGTGATTCTCTAAGCTCCCTCACCGTTATTTTCAGCGTATTCACTTGTATCGTCAGCGGAACGGCTTCGTTGTTTGCCCTAAGAAGCTCCTCGGCAAAGTCTGAATCGAATTCCGCTGTCATCAATTTTACCAGTTCAAGGGGCGTGCTGTATTTAATCGAAAGGTATTCGTTTTTGTCTCTGTCAGGTATTGCGGGCAGGCACTCCTTATGCTCAGCGATCCTGCGCAGTACAGCATTAACAAAGCCGGAAGCCCTTGCAAATCCGCACTTTTTGCACAGCTCTACGCCTTCGCTTACGGCTGCGTGTGAAGGTATCTTGTCCAAAAAAAGTATCTGATAGACCGAAAGACGCAGAATATCCCGGACCTTCGGCTCAATATTATGTGCTTTCGCGGCATATTTATCGATATAGAAATCGCAGAGCAGCATATTCTGAAGAACGCCGTAGCATAGCCTGGTGCAGAACGCGCTGTCCTTTGAGTTCAGTCCGGCTGCCATTATTACGCTGCCCAGAAGCGCGTCTGAAAATGCCTGATCTCTGCGGCAGCGCTCCAGAACGGTCAGGGCCGCTTCACGGGCCGATTTTGCCATTATTAATTCTCCTTATAAACGCTCATCGGGTGACCGCGGAGAAAATCCGAAGCGGCCATCTGTTTTCCACCCGGAGCCTGCAAACGTGTTATCAGCAGGGTCTCACCGTTTCCGCAGGCAACCTCAATCCCCTTTTTTGCGTCCGCCGAAACGATCATACCCGCTGGCTTATCAGTCTTGCCCGATGTGTATTCCGCGCCAAAAATCTTGAAGATCGATCCATCAAGCTCGGCTGTCGCAACAGGCCACGGATTGAGCCCGCAGATGTGCTTTATGATTTCGCGCGGCGTTTTGCTCCAGTTGATCGGACACATGTCTTTTGTAAGAGGCGGTGCGAAAGTTGCGCGGGAATGGTCCTGCGGTGTGCGCGGCGCGCAGCCCTTTTCAATATCACGGACGGTCTTGACAAGAAGCTCAGCTCCGAGATCGCGCAGGCGCTCAAAAAGCTGTCCGGAGGTTTCAAATTCACCGATCTCAGTCTCCGCAGTATAAATGATGTCGCCACTGTCCAGCTCCGATGCAAGATACATCGAGCTTACCCCCGTCATTTTGTCGCCGTTCAGCACAGCCCATTGTATCGGGGCCGCTCCGCGGTACTTTGGAAGAAGCGAGCCATGTATATTTATCGTTCCCTTAGGCGGTACTGCCAGGATATCATCCGGCAGGATACGCCCGTAGGCGACAACTACGACAAGATCGGGAGAAAGCGACTTTAGAATTTCAAGAGCCGTTCCGTCACGCATTTTAACGGGCTGGAATACGGGAATGCCGGCTGCCTGCGCTATTTCCTTGACGGGGCTTGTGGCGAGCTTCATCCCCCTGTCCTTCGGCTTATCTGGCTGAGTGAAAACGCCGGCAACATTGAAGCCTTCGTCTATCAGCCGTTTCAGCGAAGCTGCGGCAAAATCAGGTGTGCCCATAAAAACGATTCGCATTTGCGGTCAACTCCAATGCTAATTATTGTTCAGTTCTTCGGGCTTGAGCATGCGCTGCGCGCGTTCGGGGAAAAGCACTCCGTTCAGATGGTCGATTTCGTGGCAGAAGCATCTGGCCGTCAAGGCTTCGCCTTCAACTTCAAAAGTATTACCGTTCCTGTCCTGCGCTCGTACCTTAACACGGTTCGGACGGGTAACTATCCCATATTCCCCGGGGAAAGAAAGGCAGCCTTCAGGGCCGGTCTGCTCGCCCTCTTCGAATATTATCTCGGGGTTAATAAGCTCAATGAAGTATTCTTTCTCATCTTCCGCTACATTGGTTTCAATGACAACCACGACCCTGCGGAGAACACCTACCTGCGGCCCTGCAAGCCCTACACCGCCCGATGCCGCAAGCGTTTCCTTCATATCGTCGAGCAGAACGTGGAGTCTGTCATTGAATTCCGTTACCGGGCGGCTCTTCTTTTCAAGCACGCTGTCGCCCTTTTTCACAATATTACGAATGGCCATATTTTCTCTCCTACTATGCGAATAATCTATTGATTGGCGTTCATATCCCCAAAAACTGTTACGCCCTTGAATTCCTTGTTCGTGTTGCAGTATATAATTGTGTTTGATATAAGCGCTCTGACGGACTTATCATCTCTGCAGGCAATAGTCAACCTGTAACGGAAACTGTTATTTACGCGCACGACCGAAAGCGGAGCGGGTCCGAGTATCCGCGCGTCCGCTCTGCTTCCGAGCTGCTTAGAAAGTATATGTTTCGCGGCGTTAAGGCAGCGAAGGACGGCACTCTCGCTCTGCCCAACGGCTGTAAGGGAAAACAGCTCCGAAAACGGCGGACACCATTGTATCCTGCGCATTTCCAGCTCGGAGACATAGAAGCTGCCGTAATCCTGAGCGGCGGCCTGAAGGATAACCTGATTCTGAGGCGTAAAGGTCTGGATGACCGCCCTGCCCGGGGATTCTCCCCTTCCTGAGCGCCCTACAACCTGCGTGATGAGCGAAAAGGTTCGCTCGGAAGCCCTGTAATCCCCCGCGTAGAGCGATTGATCCGCAAGCAGGACACCCACAAGCGTAACGTTCGGAAAATCAAGGCCCTTGGTAATCATCTGCGTCCCGATAAGAATCGGGATATTCTCATCTCGGAACCTGTTCAGCAGAACATCGTGCGAGCCGGCAGCGGCAACGGTGTCCGTATCCAGACGTACGACTCCGGTTTTGGGAAATAGTTCCCCAAGCTCCTCCTCAATCTTCTGCGTGCCGGCGCCAATATAATTGAGCCTGCCGCCGCAGTCCGGACACGAGGCATCCACACTCTGCGTATAACCGCAGTAATGACACATCAAGCGGTTGTTAGCGCTGTGGTAAGTAAGACTGACGCTGCACCGAGGACACTTGTATGTATGACCGCATTCGGTGCAGCTTATAAGCTTGAACATTCCGCGACGGTTAAGAAAAAGTATGCTTTGTTCACCGCGCGATATATTTTCTTCCAGTTCTTTTATCAGAACCGAGCTGAGATTTCCGCCGTTCCCTCTGCGAAGCTCTTTTTTCATATCGACGATCCTGACTTCCGGAAGCGACATCTGATTGTAGCGTTCTGGAAGGGAAAAGAAACTGTATTTCCCTATCTCCGCATTGAAGCGGCTGACGATATCCGGAGTTGCGCTGCCAAGCAGCAGAAGCGCATTTTTCCTTGCGCAGCGGAATTTGGCAACGTCGCGTGCGTGATATCGGGGAGAGTTCTCGGACTTATAGGTGTCCTCCTGCTCCTCGTCTATAATTATAAGCCCCAGATTCTTAACCGGTGCAAAAACCGCGCTTCTTGTGCCGACTACGACCCTTGCCGAGCCGTTTTTTATCCGCTTCCATTCGTCATAGCGTTCCCCCGCAGAGAGAGAGCTGTGCATAACTGCAATCTCTTCGCCGAAATAGGACGAGAAGGTTTCCAGCATCTGCGGCGTGAGAGCAATCTCGGGAACCAGCAGGATCGAAGACTTATCCTTTTTCAGCAGCTCATCGATGAGCCGGATATAGACAGAGGTCTTACCGCTTCCCGTTACCCCGTAAAGCAGAGCACAGGCGGCTTTCCCCTCGTTCACAAGAGATAAAATGCCCTCATAAGCCGATTTTTGCTGTTCCGAAAGCTCCGGCAACTCCTGCTTTTCGCCTTCCTTGTATTCGGGCCTGCGGAACACCTCCATCTGCTCGAGAGCAATGAGTCCGTCCTGTTCAAGCCGTTTTACGACAGCGTTTCCCGCGCCTGTAAGATAGCGTATATCGTTTACTGTGGCTCCGCCGAAATTAATAAGGAGTTCCAGAACGGCGGCCTGCGATGGAGAGGAACGCTTTTTCGCGGCGGCGATCTCAGACGCATTCTCGCTTGGTATGGCAAGGTACGCATAACTCACCGTCTTGTCCTTGACCCTGCGGTTTTCAAGACAGTCCGTAATTATTATACCCTTTGAAGAGAGCCCTTTTACAGCGCTCATGGGGTCTTCTGCTCCGAAAGCAAGCTCGATATCGCGGTACTCACAGCTGCCGCCGTATGAAAATACGACGTCGAGCACCTTCCGCTGTTTTTCGGAACGTCCTGCCGCTTTATAGGCATCGTCTTTTCCAAGTCCTTCAGAGACTCGGCAGACGGTACTGAGATTATACCATAGCCCCGCAGGCAACATCGCTTTGGCCGCATCGTAAACCGTGCAGAAAAAGCGCTCGCGCATCCAAAGCGCGAGCTTGATGAGCTCGTCCGAAATCACGGGTTTCTCATCCAGCACAGAGAATACGCATTTGAGCTTTTCATGTTCGGATGAGCGCAAAAGGCTGAGCACAATGCCCTCCGTTTTCCTGTTGCCCTTGGAAAACGGAACCAGCACACGCATGCCTGGCATAAGCGATTCCGCAAGCTCTTCAGGGACAATATAATCGTAAGGCTTGTCGATCTGATAGGTGGCGGCAGAGACCGCGATCTTCGCAATCGTTTTTTCCACTTACGTCACCGCCCCTATGAAAAATATTCTTGAGCGCATAACGCGCCTACATCAATAACTGCTGTCGACCGGCTTTATTTTTCCGGTATAGACCTCGTCGATCGCGATGGAAACGGGCTTCTTCTCAAGATGGATACCGTTCTCCTCGGCATCGCCGGAGATATCCCTCGCCCTGCGGGCGATCAGGTTTACAAGCAGATAACGGCTTCCGACCTTCTGTACTAAATCGGAAAGCGGCGGATAAAGCATCATAATTAACACACCTCGGATAAATATTTTTGTCTGTTCGCCGTTTTGCATTTTTCGGCGGTAATAATGGATTTTATTTCATTGGCCGCTGTATCGGGATCATCGTTCAGCACGATGTAATCGTAATTAAGGGCCATTGAATACTCAATTCTTGCCGTTCTTATACGCTGCAGGATCTTTTCCTCGCTGTCCGTCCCCCTTGCATGAAGCCGTTTTTCGATTTCCGAAAACTTTGAGGGGATGACGAAAATCAATATTGCTTCGGGGCATTTATCTCTGATCTGCATTGCGCCCTGTACCTCAATATCGAACAGAACGCTCAGACCTTTGGCAAGGTTCTCTTCAACGGGAGCTTTCGGCGTACCGTAGAAGTTATCAACATACCGGGCATATTCCAGCAGTTCGCCGTTGTCAATCATCTTTTGAAAGCGTTCGGTATCGATGAAATAATAATCGGCTCCGTCACGTTCGCCTTCGCGCGGCTTTCGGGTCGTTGCCGAAACCGAAAACACAACGCTTTTGTCCTGCTCCATAACCCGTGAAATGACCGTGCTTTTACCGGCTCCGGACGGGCCGGACACTACGATCAATTTCCCGCAATCACTCATTGTCCGGTTCACCTCCGGCATCGGCCTCATTCTTGCCGCTCATTCTTCCTGCAACCGTCTCCGGCTGTATCGCCGAAAGGATAACGTGTCCGCTGTCCATGATGACGACGGCTCTCGTCCTTCTGCCGTAGGTCGCATCGATGAGCTGTCCCCTGTCGCGCACATCAAGTATGATCCTTTTTATCGGAGCTGATTCAGGGCTTACGATGGCGATCACGCGCGAGGCTGAAACCATGTTGCCGAAGCCGATGTTGATTAGTTTCAAGGTTAAGTCCTCCTATTCAATGTTCTGAACCTGTTCTCTGATTTTCTCTATTTCCGATTTCATATCCAAAACCGCTCGGGTTATATCGCTGTTGTTGCACTTTGAGCCGATAGTGTTTGTTTCGCGGTTAAGCTCCTGCACGATAAAATCAAGCTTCCTGCCGACAGGAGCGTCTCCGCTGAGCATGCCGCGCATCTGTTCAATGTGGCTCCTTAAGCGGACAGTCTCCTCATCCGTAGCTATATGGTCGGCATATATGGCTGCCTCGGTGAGGATTCGGCTTTCATCGATCTGCTTCGGCTCTAGGATTTCCTGCATCTTCTTTGTAAGCCTTTCGCGGTATTCCTCAACTGTCTGCGGCGCGCGTGATTCGATAAAAGAGACAAATTTATCAAGCGTGTCGAGCCGTGAAGAAATGTCTTCAAAGAGCTTCTGCCCTTCCCTCCGCCGCATAGTATCATAGTCTGCCAATGCACGTTCCAAAACTTCCAGAAGTTCTCTTTGAGCCTCGTCCTTCTCAAGTTCCTTTTTATCCAGAGTCACAACGTCCGGCAGTTTGGCGAGCTCATAGGCCGTAACTTCGGTATTTATACCCAGTTTGTCTCCAATACTCTCGATAGCCGCCTTATACCCCGCAGCGAGCTCCTCGTTTACGATAACCGTAACTCCTTCTGCTGATGACATATCAAACGATATGAAAACATCAACCTTACCCCTTGAAACGTGTGCCTGAACAGCCGATTTAACCGCTTCCTCGGCATACATGAAGCTCCTCGGAAGCCGAACCGATGTATCAAGATATCGATTATTCACGCTTTTCAGCTCAACGGACAGCTTATAGGCTCCTTCCTGAGATTTTGCTCCGCCATAACCGGTCATACTTTTTATCATTTTGCGCGATCCTTTCCGCTAGATCAAGAAAAAACGAGATGAAGCTATTTGATTTTTACATATACGCTGTATTCGCCGATAGCCCCCACACCTGTATAGCCGTCCACATAGACCTTAGCAGGCGGCTGGAAAACGCCGGTCGTCGAGCCGATATCCGTAAGGTCGGCAACTACTCTGATATTGTTTGCCTGGACCTTCGAAAGAACGGTGCTTTCGCCGCGCAGTGTAACCTCAATATTTTCTGTTACAACAGATATCTTCCGTCCGGCCGGTCCGTTTACCGTTGAAATGTTCGTAACATTGAACTTTTTTGTTTCCAGCCCAACCACCTGTACCGTAACCTTTACCTCGGTTATACCGGTTACGTTCGTTACGCTGTTATCCAGCACAAGCTTATAGCTGTCCTCAAATGTGGATGCAAACGATGCAAGGTCAATCGTTCCTACGGATATCTTGTTGATACCCTCAAGTGTTTCCGCATCTCCGGCGATCGTTATCGTCGATGGCTCACATGTGATTTTTACATTTTCGGATGTGGCGCCGCCGCCTTCAACCAAATCGACGGTGATCGGAACTTCTTTGGTTGATGTTATCGGAACCGTAACGGAAACGGTTTCATCGCTGAGGGTAATGTTTTTAATCTCAAGTTCATTGCCGTTCTCATCCATAAGCACATAGGGGGACGCAAACTGAATTGTCTTGTCGGCGTTCTCCCTGTCGACCTCGACCCATCCGTAAGCAACCATGTCGATTTCGTTTTTCGGACCTGTAATAGTTACGGTCTGCGGGTCGAATCTGATCGGCTGTGCCGCAAACCCGTCCGCCACCGTGCCGACAAATCTGCCTTTCAGATCGATCGTCTTAGTGCTGGTTTTGTCTATATTAAAAGATATACTGCCCGGATTGACAGTTACTATATCTATTGAGTTCGTGTTGCTGCCGGAAGGGAATTCAATCGAGACCGACTGGTTGTAAATGCCCTCTGAGTTGAACTTTGAAACATCGACCACGGCTGTAATATTGCTTGCAGACAGCTTTGCGATCTCACGGCGTGTTGTTTTGAGCCTGACGTTGACGGTTTCCGAGCTTATGTTTGAAATGACAAGGCCGCTCTTTTCTAGCAGATTTTCCTCTCCCTTAAAAACGACCTGCACGCCGTCATATGTGCGTTCAATGACATCGCCTTCCGAAGTCGTGACATAGACCCAGAGCAGGATCGAAGCAAGAAGGGATACTACAGCCCAAAGCACCTTGTTATCCAGTATCCTTGATTTTCCAATCTTCTTATCCATGCTTCTTCACCCTAAAATAGTCGGAGAGCTTTCTCTTCTTTGTTTCAGCGCCGAGATCTTCCTCAAGTATCAGCTCATTTCTGAGTATCTTTTCAAAGGTCTCAGGAGACAGATGACGTTTAAGCATTCCATCTACCGCTATCGAGATCGCTCCTGTTTCTTCGGACACAATCGCGACGACCGCGTCGGAATGTTCGCTCATGCCGATGCCGGCCCTGTGGCGCATCCCAAGATCACGGCTCAGGTTTTGGTTGCTTGAAAGCGGAAGTACGCAGCCCGCTGCGGCGATCCTGCCCTCGCTCAATATTACAGCGCCGTCATGGAGAGGCGCCTTGTTATAAAAGATGTTTTTAAGGAGTTCCGCCGTAGTATCGGAATTAATTATCGTTCCTGTGTTTATCTGGTTGTCCAGCTTATTAACGCGCTCAAAAACGATGAGTGCGCCGGTCTTGCTCTTGGACATCGCCCTACAGGCAATAACGGTCTGTGCAATTGCGGTTTCTATGGCCTGAACCTGTACGTTGCCGCGAAGCAAATTCAGTATGCTGCCGCTGCCGACCTTTTCGAGTGCTCGCCTGATCTCCGGCTGAAACAGAACGACGAGGGCGAGCAGCCCTACCTCGACAGCCTTACTCAAAATAAAGTGTATGACCGTAAGATTCAGCCAATCGGAGACCCAGAGCACCAGAAGGAACATAACAACGCCTTTCGCAACCTTGCTGGAGTTTGTCCTTCTTATAAGCCCGATCAGCTTGTATAACAAAAACGCGACAATAAGGATGTCGATTATATCCGGCACCCTTGCTGACAGCAAATAATGAACTGTCCTGTTAATTGAGTCTTTGAACTGTTCCATTCAAATTAACCTCTGTCTGTAATTAGTTCAACTCTATCGCCGTAAGCTGTGCAATTTCAGTCTTGATCCTTTGTCAGAACACAATTACACAAAGTTTATTATATAATATCAGCATTGAAATGGCAAATGTTTATAGCGGTATTAATGATTTGTTCATAATTTTTTTAAGTGTATCGGCCGCATAATTCACCTCATACATGGTATTGAACGGTGAAAAGCTGAATCTGACAGTACCCGCCTCGATTGTTCCGACGGTTTCGTGCGCCGTCGGTGAGCAGTGCAGGCCGGCTCTGACGCAGATGCCTTCACTTCCAAGCCTTTCGGCAAGAGTATCGCTGCCCATCCTATCCGTCATAACCGAAAGCACGCCCGTCTGCGCCGTCATGCTTTCATCCAGAAACAGCTTAAGCCCCGGTATGGCGTGTATTCTTTCCGCAAACGCATAACAAAGGTTTTTCTCGTGCCGTAATATCGCGCCGTCAGGCTTTGACATGATATACTGTATGCCTTGCGTAAGGCCCGCGATTCCCGAAACGTTATGCGTTCCGGCCTCAAGTCTGTCCGGCAGGAACTCCGGCATAAGGCTTGCTGCGCTGTTGCTGCCGGTACCGCCGAAGAGTAATGGCTTGGTTTCATGATTGCAGATTAGAACTCCTGTCCCCTGCGGCCCGAGGAGACCCTTGTGCCCGGGCATCGCGGTAAACGCGGCGCCGAGCTTGGAACAGTCGAGCGGAAGAGTGCCGGCAGACTGAGACGCGTCTATGATAAGCGGAACGCCTAATTCGCGGCATAGCTCAGCAATCTCCCGAATCGGAAGAATGAAGCCA
>JAJUHD010000064.1 GCA_029268085.1 Bacillota bacterium
AAAAAACCTTCTTTCCCGTAAAGGTGGGCTAAGCGGCAATACAGATCATCAAATATTTTCGCCTTATCTTCCGGAAGGCTATTCATAATGGTATCGTACATTTCAGACAGGATTCCGGCTTCTGGTTCCCATTCTTTCGGGTTCTGCTTGTTACGGTCCCAACGATCCGATACATTAAGGCTTGTAGAGTAAAGTAAAGACAGTTTTTCAATGTTCAACATTTCAATTTCCCCCTTCATTTACTTTTGGTTAGCCAAGCTTTCAGCCGCTATCTTTGACGCCAGTCTGAATCCGTTAATAAATCCTTGTTTCTCACACGACGCGCCATACTCGGTTATTATTGGCCCCATATCCAAGTCCAGAACATCACTGACGGGGTCCAGGGTGTTTTTAATTCTTTCAAGCGCCTGTTCGACTTCTGGTATGGTCCGTGTATCCTCCATGAACAGGTCGAACAACTTTTCAATGAATGAACTTTGGCTCATGTTATTCCCTCCATAATAATGAATTCTCGAATTTAATTCGTGATATCATTATAACTCGAAGATTATTTCTTGTCAACACATAAAATTTGAATATTCATCAAATTATTTGATTTTGCTTTACAAAATAACATGAATGCCTTATAATAAAGAAAAAGGAGGGTTAAAAAATGCCTATATCATATAAAAAGCTGTTTCACATACTGGTCGATCGTAACCTAACCGGCGCTAAACTATCCGAAATGTCTGGTGTTGCTCAAAGCACGATAACAAAACTTCGCCGGAATGAAGTGGTCCAGACAGACGTTATCGAAAAGATTTGCGCCGCGCTGGATTGCCAGCCCGGTGACATCATGGAACAGGTGAAAGACAATTTCGGTAATTGAATTCATTTGATTTCAAATGCTATCATCTGCCATAAAACGAAGTAGAAGGTCCCGGCGTTATGCCAGGACCTTTTTATCGACGCGAAGTAAGGTGGATTTAGTCCTTCTGGGTCAACTCAATCGAAAGATGAAGGTAACCGGTATACTCCCCCGGCGCCGCCGCGTCCCTTCCGAGTGCCATGACCCTTATTGTGCCGTACTGTATTGCGTCCATTCCGCTATTATTAAACACGGCTACAATGAAATTGTCGTCCCCTGAATTTGCTATTTCAGCCGCCGCCGGATCGGTTCCGTATCTTGCGATCGCCGCGTAAAGAATATTTCCTTCCTCTGATTTCAAGAAAAAGTTACCATGCTCGTCGTATGAAGATGGGTTTACCTTGACCACAAGCTGTTCATCTTCGTTCAAAGCATTATACGCCATTCTTAAAGTTACATCACCATACGCGCCGCTGAAATTCGTTGGGGCGGGAAGGGCAACTTCATACTTCGGCGTGTATGTGGGTTCAGGGTCCGGTGCCGGTGCTTCTTTTGTATATTTGAATTGTGCCGTCATTCCTGTATCGTCCCAGGCAAAAGCTGTTGTCGAAAACATACTGCACATCACGACAGCCGCGATCAGTGCAAAACATATTGATCTTTTTTTCATGGCTTTACCTCCAAAGTGAAGATTACGTCGGCTTCATTCAAAAGCCGCATATCGCCGATCGCATAACAAGAATATCGAAGGATTGTCCGTTCGTACATTCCAGTCGGAACGGTTCTGGAAAGGTCAAGGGCGTCCAGTGTGTCACCTGGGTTCAGCTTGTCAGACCGATAGATTTCCGTCCCGTCCGGAAGGATTATAGCGGCTTCAATCAGACAGTGATTCCCTTCGGGATTGTATAACCTGGCTGAAATTGTCTTTTCTCCCGCCTTCATACTCATATAGTCATAGCCGGGGACAAAGATTGAATTGGAGTCTGTCTTTTCAATTACGGCCGACGCCGGAACAGCGGCCCCTTTTCCCATGTAAAAGCCGATCAGGCCCGATAAAATGACGGAAACAGCACAGACTGACGCTATAATGATTCTTTTCTTCATGATTCTTCCTCCTTCGTGTCGATATATGTAGAGTTTACAGCGCCAGGATCAAAAGCTGAATGCAAACCAGGTGGGTTATTTTGGTTACGCCAGCGCCAAATCGTTGAATCGTCGGCCGGACAGTGATCGGAAAGGCCTGTCAAGGTTTCGCGGATCACCTGGGATTCATAATGTTTCTGTGGCTGAATGAAGTCCGGAAGTTCAAGGTGTATCTTCCCACAGCCGGAGCACCGAAGCCGGCGCAACAGGAACCATCTGACGGCCCCTGAACTGTCGATAACATGACGCTTCCTGGTGTCATAGCCGGACAGCGGTTGTCCGCAATCAGGGCAGACTGGAAGTCCTCTATTCTCTATTCTAAAAGCATTTTTTGTGCTGTCGTGTTTTATGCTATAATGGTCTATAATAATCATGTCCGCGCCCCCTGTTGTATTTAGCTTATAGGAATAAATACAAACACGTCTTTTGACACGGGTTCGCGATAATACGGAACGTCTACAAATAAAAAGCGCCTGGTCGGATATAATCCGATCAGACGCTTAAGTTGAAGGCCGCGCACAAGCGGCGGAAAGGGATCAGAATGAGCGATAAAGGAAAAGGCAATATCAAAATACCTGATTATATTATGGAACGCCTAGCCAGTTATTTACTTCCGAAAATACGTGAATATTATAAGCAGCCAGGGGTCCAAGAAGAATATGAAAAGTGGCTGACTGAAAGAGAAGCAAAGAAGGGAGTCACTTCTTCGTCTTGTGGCGATACCCCGTGAGGGGCAGGGTTATCCGCTCGCGATATGAAAATCCCTGGTTAATCGAACAGTTGGGATTTGGTTCGCCGTGGTCCATCTCCACCATAATTTCTTCCCCAAAAAGATGTCCTGCGGAAAAACCGTAGGACATCAAGCTTTTTTGGCATTTTTTAACCTGATTTTGCCCATCAAATAGACTTGCGTTTTTGAAGATGTCATTCGGTAATTTCAGGCCAGTCTGTGGATTTGAACTCACACTACTCTCTATTTAGCGGAAAATCAACAGATAATGAACAGGCTATCTTGCCTGTAGACGCCGAGCACCCCGAACATTTATAGAATAAATTGTCCCTTTTGAGTCGAGGTTTTAGATAGAAGACCTCGGCTTTTTTCTGTTTCATTAAGAAAGTTAAGAGCGATAATATGGGCAAAGTTTTATTATTCTTTGAGACAACTTGCAGATGACAGGTCTTCTCTTGCCAGCCCCTCGGGTGACATCTACAAGAGATTCGAAGAGAAAAATTAGCGTCCTACCGAGTTAAAATATAATCCATGATTGCTATGATTTGCTCGTCGGAATAGTCAGCAAAATACAGTAGTTGCTGATAAAGGCTTTTATCAAAAGGCGGTAGCAGCTAAAAGGAAAATTGGGCAATTCAAATCCTGCTTCCTCAACAAAAATAATTCCATTGATTTGATAGTCTTTCTAGTAAATTAATGGAATTTTTGTTTTGTCTCTTGCCAAAGCGGATCTGCTTTGCTGCCTTTTATCTGCATAACCTCAAAGCCTGTTATGCAAAAGATAGCCGTTCTCGCACCTTGAGATATGCCTTTCTATCGCCGATTAAGCGCCAGATTGGTTGAGGTGTGGCATCGATTTTGGCGGAAAAATAGTCCTTTAAATATATATGTAAAAATATAACATATTTTATCCCCCTGGGGAGCTTGTCCATGAAGGAAATCTGCTTTAAACTAAAATCGTCGAATAATTAAGCAAGAAAGTGGTGATTCCAATGGGTAACTAAAACTCGCTTTCTTACAGCAAAAACTGCTATCTACAAAATATAAGGAGGTTTGTTCCATGAAAAAGAGCATAGCATTCCTATTGGCGCTGGCTTTTTTGATTCTCCCTATCTCTGCTAACGCTGTAGAATTAGCAGAAAATGATGCCCCGATTCCATCCGAGGATTTTATTAAAGTATGCGACTTGCTCTTCTCCGGAAACGGCCAGGCCTTCAATCAAAATGATGAAAATGTAACTCACATATTCTGCAACACCTATATCGATGCTTACACTAACAGGGACTATGCTACCATTCTGGACAGTTTTTTTAAAGAAAATGTCTACTACATTCAAACCCATAAGGAATCTGTTCAGCCCCGCGAGGAATCTGTTTATCAGGTAGCACCTCGGTTGGTCATGACTAAATCGTACGAAGATTCAAAAGTCCATTTAGTACGGCAAAGCGGATTTCCTTACGATGGTAAATCTTGGTATTTCATAGTAACCGCAACAGGATCATTTACATACAACGATAGTACTTTCCAAATTTCATCTTTTCCAAACCCAACAATCAGCGTTTCCTTTAGCGATTTAGGCGCTGCATTCACTGGCAACTTAGAAAGCATGACTACTACGACTCCTCAGCTCAATAGCAGCCGAAGTTCTGCTTCCTTTACTGTTACAACAAAGCATACAGTAAGTTGCCCTATTCCTGGTGTAGATTACGTAACAGGAACGCTTGGCCCATTTACCAACGTTTCTAATTTTACAATTAGCATTTAGCCTAGCCGGAAAGAATGGGTCAATTGATTAATCGTCTCTTTGAGTTTTTACAAAACTTGCTTAAAAGCAATTTTGTTTTCACTCTTATCTCATGTCTTTTACTCTTTCTCCTACCCATAACAGGGTGGAATCCGCTACTATTGCTTTGGCTGATCAAACTTTGCCTACTATTTCGAAATAATTCGCACAGCTCAATTAGATTTTTTTATGGTGCAATAATAGTTTGTGTTTCTATACTCATCATACGAAATTTTATTGTGAAATTTTTTATTTCTTAATGAGCAAACAGCAATAATACAACACAAAAAACTATACTGCACAACGAGGACTATAAGAAATATATGTTTACCCATTTCAATTCAAACAAAGGTAAAAGTACAAGTCCAAACAACCACTCTAAAAATGCAATGATATCTATTTCGGCCGTGTGTGACAAGCAGTTCTTAGACGAACTCTTATCGTCTAAATCGACATCAGAATGACCATCCTGTGCTTTGTACAGGATGGTCATTTTGTCTTTGTGATTTGCAACGCATTGATAATAATGGCGTTTAGCGCCAGTCTTGCTTGTCCCGCATATTCCGGTCATGGCGGACTTACAATGTCCGCAGTCTCCGGCCTTATTTCGGCGTATGTTTGATCTCTATGTTATATGTTATGCTGCCCGAAGCGCTTCCTTCCTCCGGATAGGAGATTGATCCCGTTTCCGTGAAGCTTTCCTTTCCCATAACCGCGTTTTTATTTTGAAAAGGTACTTCAAAAATATAGCCGCCCGACTCGGACTGATAATCCCTAAACAGTTCTTCGGCAATAAAATTAACAAAGCTGTACTCGTCCGCGCTGTATTCATCCAATTCAGGATTGTACCAGACCTCCTGTTCCGCACCGATGGTGTCAACCTGCACCTTAATGTTTTCGCTGTCGCAGGGAGAAAAGTCGACAAACTTGATCTTAACGGGGTATTCGTTCGGCAAATCAAGCTTTGTTACCCCGGGACCGCTGTGGGAATAGGACAAGTATTTACCGGTACCGGTTCCTGTATAGCTGTTTTCATTATTATCATCAAGAAAGACGATTTCAGTTTCACCATTTAAAGTCATTCTTTGCTCAGCAATTTCCGAATACACCGAAATATCAAATTTCACTTGAAAGGTCATGGCGTTTTTGATTTTATCCAAATATTTTTGGGTGAAATCCGATGAAGCAGAAAAATCGGAGGTCATAATAGCGCTGCCGTTGACTAGCGCGATTGCCGGTCCAAGGGCTTTATAGTCATGCTCCTCCCTTATCTTGCGAAGCTGCTCGTCAGCCGCTCGTTTCATCCATCCGGAGAAGGTTTCCATATAGCCGGAAGGGACATCCATACCGAGCGCACCCATCTCTTTAATAACCCGAAAGGTCAGATTCATCACGGGAATTAGTTTTTCGTTGTCGTTTTGATAGGCCATGATCAGCCTGTCGGCCTTTTTTAATTCCCGCTGCAAAAGAAGTCCGGCATAGTAAAATGCCTCTGTCTCTCCACCCACTTGGGCAACCTCGTATCCGGCTCCGAGTAACCGTCCCACAAGCTCATATTCAGGATCAAGCGTACTGCGTATGTATGCGTCAAGTTCCCGGTTTCTACTTTGTGAGGCGTTTCCGCCGTCCTCTTCTTCACACTCAAAGGTATAGTCGTCCGGGATAAGCGGCGCATTAATCGGAGTTTTCAAAAACTCCTTGACCTCGTCTAGAACAGCCTCGTAAGCGTCTCCGGCCAAAGCCTGCGCCTGACTGATTTCCGAAGAGCCGGTGGGCGTATAGACGATATAAGAGGAAAAATGCGCAACCGGTACGGAAACACTGTCCTTATCCGCGGTATGCATGGCAAAGCTCAGATGATTGCCTGCGCCGTCTGCATAAAACACGCAGGTTTCATCTTCGGCAATAGGCCCTTTTACCGTCAGCGTTGCAGGGAGAGTAAATTGCAGTCCCTCCGGTTCCAGGATAACGCCTGTCAGCCGTTTTCCGGAAACGGCCTCCGTTTCGATATTTTGACACAGACTCATTGTAATTGTTTCTCCATAAGGGAGTGCGTTTTCCGGTATCTCCAGCCTCCATACGCTACCATTATCATCCTTAAGCTCAACAGAAACAGCGCCCCCGAGCGGGGAATAAAACACAGAGGCGCTTTTATCTTCCGAAGGAGTCAGGATTGTTTTCCCAAGCGAATAGCCGGAAACAGTTTGAGACAATTCCTCCGTCAAAAGAACATCTTGAATCTCCGTACTGTTGCCGAGACTTTCTGATGAATCGCCGGTTGGATTCGCTGCACATGAGGATAGACATAGGGTAAACAAGAGGACTGATATTATAAGCAGAACAAGATTTCTTTTCATCTGATCAACGCTCCAATCAATTTGAATGCCGGTTATTTCATTTAATTCTTAAAAATATAGTCCATATCGCTGCTACCTTCTGCACCGGCGAGCCTGCACCTGCCATCGCCGTCAAAATCAGCCCAGACTTCTCGGTCTTCGCCATAGTAAATATCAATAAGACCCGGCGCAATGGCGCATATACGCCGAATATGTTTTTTATCCCACACCTCTGAGATATGTGCGGAGGAGCGCAATTTCCCGCGCTCCTCCGCACCATGGTTCAACGCTCAATTCATGGCTTCATATGTCCTGACCGTCATGAGGATTGCCGCCTCACGGGTTGCCATGCCGTAACCGGCAGCGGTCTGGGCCGTTGTGGTCGCCTTCGGCATAAAATTGCCGGCGTCGTTTCCCTTAATAATACCGAGCTTTGACATGTATTTGGTCCCGTCAACCGCCCAAGAGGAAATATCCTTTTGGTCCGGGAAGTCTTTGACGCCCGCGACACTGTAATCCGCGTTCGGCGCAATGGCCTTTATCGCACGGAAGAGCATAGTGGCGCACTGTTCGCGGTTAATCAGCGTTTTGGGCGAAAAGGTCGTGGCCGAGGTCCCCGTCGTGATGCCCAGCGCATATGCTTTGAGTATCTGGCTGTTCATTGTATCGGTAAACGGATTCGGTGACGCAGGGGCGGCAACGGTTTCCGTTACTTTTTCGTAAAGCAGGACGGCGAGCTCGCAGAACTCTTCGCGGGTAATCGGTTTCGTCATATCCGCGCCCTTCAGGATTTCCGGAATCAGCCCCAGTTCGTTTGCTTTTTTTAGCTCAGGCTCAGCCCATGTGCTTGCATCGGAGTAAAAACTGCCCGAGCCGATGGTCACAGTATTGGAAACGGGGGAATAAATCGGCTGTATGTTCGGCCAGCCTTCATAGTAATCATAGTAGACGTGAATTCGGTAAGAATATGTATGGTTCTTTATATCGACAGTGGTCAGAGTGCCCTCATCGACGGGGTCGAAAGGAATCGGAAATTCACGGGCGATTATGCGTCCTGCGGTCTCCGCGTCGCCGGTGGAGGTGGTATATACATCTATGTATCCGCCGCCTCCGAATTCGCTCCATTCGCCGTCGTCAATCTTTTCGGACCAGTCCCAGAACACAGAGCCGCCTCCGGGGGCGTTGTAGTCCAAATCTAGAACGCTCTGGGGGAAATATACCTGAGCTTCAAAATAAGGTTTGCCGTCCTCGTAGTGCTTAAGCTCGATACTCTTGATCGTGGGTGCTTCAAGCGAGGACGGAACGCCCTCCGGCAGCGCGGCCAGCGCGTTCATGGGCATTAGGGAAAAAATCAGGATAAGGGATAAAAGCGCGGTTAAAAGTTTGTTTTTCATTACTGGATTCTCCTTAAAAATATTTTAATTTTTAATTTTGGGAGCGACGTCAAACCTATTCTTCCGGCGGCATATCCTCCGGCTTCAGCCTTACCGTTCGGTAAATCCGACTTAGCTCTGCCGCGTTCGTGACACCCAGCTTGCGGTATATGCCGCTAAACAGCTTCCGTGCTGTCTTTCGGTCAAGAAGCATTGTTTCAGCCGTCCAGTGAGCTGTGTAACCGAGACGGAACCATTCAAACGCCGCGCGTTCATCGTCGGCCAGTTGGGAGACACGCCACTGTTTTTCCTGTTCCGCACTCAGCCCTTCGGGTAAATGCTTGTTATCCTTGTTGGGCGGCAAAAGCGACCTGAACAGGTACATATTCAACATCCTCCTCTGTTCATATAAATCTTATAAACTAACAATAAGAAATATTTCTCTTCGCCGCAATATCCCAATTTTAGGAGAAGAAAACAAAAGCCCCCCTCCCAAAACAGGGAGGGGAGCTTAAATATATGTATTCCGGCTTAATCTTCAGCAGAGGAGCCAGAGATTTCCGAGGGCTGGACATATCCGAACATCAAAAACAGCTCAGCGCGGCTATTAATATTGAGCTTTTTATAAATTGCCTTGCTGTAAGTGGCGACCGTGGAAACCGTTAGTCCCAGCTCCGGTGCAGCTTGCCGCAGCGTCATCCCCCTCAGAAGCAGCAGGACGAGCTGCTTTTCACGCGGTGATAGCGGCGTGTCATCCAGACTCGGACGAAGCTTTTGCTTCACCACATTTGAGGAAGGAGCAGTCTCTCCGGACGGATACATTCGGATAAGGCGAAATTCCTTGGACCAATCGGCAAAAAACAGATGTTGGGAGTAAGCAGTGGAGAGCAGCAAAAACACGGCGAACAGGATTCCGGCGGTAACTGCAGCAAGTGTCTGCGTCGGCATTATTCCGTCCAATATCTCGATCCCGGCGTAGAGGATTCCACACGCCGTCATAGTCAACAATACGAGAAGCTTGTGCATCCTGAAATCGCAGAATTTGTTGGTGACACTGCCGACCAGATACAGCGCAATCACAAAGCCAAGCTCTTTAAGCTCGGAAAAAAGATACGCTCCCTGCGGCAGCTTCGCGTACCACAACACATGCCCTAGAATTGACGATAAGAAAAACACGTTGCACAGAGTCCAAGCGCTCCGCTTAAAAATCGCCTGCAGTGTCACACACAGCGTGGTCAATGCAAGAGCGAGTACCCCCCAGAGCTGTGCGTCTGCCGGGTGCGCGAACGCCGGGGCGTGGAAGCCCGTGATCCGGATAGCGAAATATGACAAGAAGAGGTACAGCGCGAGCCAGATGCTGGGGTGAAATTTACGGGCCGTATTTTCTCCGGCTCCAGCGTAATCGTTCTTTTTCGATAAAAGCATACAGACGCACAGAACGGCAACAAGCCCCAGTGCACCGAGCTTTCGCCAGATGTCTTGAATCGGGAAAAGTTCGTCGGCCAGTTCAAGGGACTCGATAAGCAGGAGCATTAGCGCGCCGCCGAAAAAACGCTCGGCGTTATTGAGCATAAACACATACGAAAAGCTTCCTGTGGACACACAGCCGCCTACGCCAGCCATAATGAGCGCCGAGCAAAAAAGGGAAGCGGCCCCGTTCGGAAGGAAAAGCCACGGTACAAGACCTGCAGCGGCGATAAGGGCGGAAATCTTAGAGATTGCGGTAATATTCTCCTTGGTTGAGAGGGCGAACATAATGATGGCACCGGCGACAAATGCGAGAAAGGTAACTGTAGTCTGTGACAGACCGAACAGGTCCGCGCCGCCAGGCAGGAAGAAGTCCTGGGCGTTAATGAGGATCATTGCCACGGGAAATACAAAAAAGTAGTGCAGGTAGTCTCGCCGGATATGCCGGAGGGGCAGCACGTCCCGTGCGATCAGAAGATTGCGCAGGGATGACAGTATTTCTGTAAAAAAACCTTTTCCACTTCTTTTCATCTCAGACATATATTTTCTCTCCCAAAACATAGTCGCTTTAGAGGCAGTTCCTCCGCAGCTCGAAAGCTTTTACAGACAACCAATGCTATATCGAGACTTGCGGTCTAACATATTATAATATAACATAATTGGTAGTAAATTTCTACGTTTGGACCGCTATAATAAAAGTGCAGTCTGAAAACAGCCGAAACGGATTTGCCGCAGGCCTTCTCGTAGTACGCCTTCTTGACTCCCGCCTCCGGGTGCGCCTTCCACCATGCGCGGCGGCAGCTTTTGCGATGGCGGCGTATCCGCAGCCTTTTTTCACAGTTCGGCAATCAGGCTTTTTTGTTCCTTTTTCATGAAGAACCACATCCTCACTATACGGAAGCCCTGCGTATTGATGGGGGATTATGAAAAAAGCCCGTCGGCAGAAAAATCTGCCGACGGGCTTGACACTTCCTTAGAACCCGAGCCATTTTACCTTGCTTGTCATAGCCTGTTCAGTAATTGTTTTCATAGAAATTGCTGTTATTCACGGTACCGTCCGGACCGAATATTTCATACCGGTTAAAAACGGACCGACGTCAATGTACGAAATCGCGTTGGCTGCAGCATCAAAATACTGATATGTTCCATTACTGTCTAACCTTGTAACAGTAAATCCTGTTTCCCGGCTTGAGTTATCCGTCCATGTTACCTTCACGCTTCCGTCGCTTAGAAGCTGGGCGGTGCGCCCCCGTCTCCGTTACCCCCATCTTCTGAAATTTCAAATCCGGTTATGTACTTTGTGCGGTTTATCCTTAGTTTAGTTTAAACCCGTCAACCAAGGATTTAAGCATCTGCGCCTGTCCGGAAAGCTCCTCTGATGCAGCTGCGCTTTCCTCCGCTGTTGCAGAGTTAGTCTGAATTACTGTGGAGATTTGATCAATTCCAACTGTAATTTGCTCAACCCCAAGTGCCTGTTGCTCTGACGCTGCCGCAATCTCGGAAATCTTATGCTTTACAATGTTTGTTTTTTCTACAACAGTTTCTAAAGATTTTGCTGTTTCATCCGCTATTCTTGTGCCGTTTTTAACAGAATTAATCGTAGTTTCTATAAGCTCCGTAGTGCTTTTAGCAGCATCTGCTGATTTTTGGGCAAGATTTCTGACTTCATCTGCTACAACCGCAAATCCTTTTCCCGCCGTACCCGCTCTGGCTGCTTCAACAGCTGCGTTGAGTGCAAGAATGTTAGTCTGGAAAGCAATATTATCAATTGTTGATATTATTTTACTGATCTCGCGTGAAGCGACATCGATTTCATCCATAGCGACAGTCATATCTTTCATATGCTGATTGCTTTCCATAATGCCTTCGACTGCTTCATTGGTCGCGACTTTCGCTTCTTGAGCATTTCTTGCTGTTTCCTGAATTTGTTGGGCTGCCAGCGAAATAGCCGATGACAATTCCTCTATAGAAGATGCCTGCTCTGTGGAACCCTGCGCAAGAGCTTGGGCGCCGTTTGATACCTGATCAGCTCCAATTGACACCTGATCTGATGCCACATTTATCTGTGACATTGCATCTTTAAGCGAGACAAGTATGCTTTCAATTGAAGTCTTTATCTGTATGAAATCACCCTCGTACTGCTGTTGTGTAGTTACTGTCAAATTTCCCTGAGATATTTCTGACAGCGCATGATCCACATCGCTTATTATGTTGTTTAATGAAGTTAC
>JAJUHD010000065.1 GCA_029268085.1 Bacillota bacterium
ATCATTTCCTTCGCCATGTCTGTGTCGCGGATACGGCTGTTTGCAGCGTCCATGTTCTCGGCTGTGGTGTCGAGGTTGTTGATTGCATGCTCAAGACGGTTCTGCAGAGCGCCGAGGTTGCCGCGGTTCGTGGAAACCTGATTGATAGCGGCTTTAATTGTTGCGATAGAGCTATTAGCCGCTGTCTGAGAGGAAACGTCAAGACCCTTAGTGCCTAAGCCTTCTGCGGAGAGGTCATCAACAGAAACTGTGACCTTGTTAAAAGAATCAGCAGAGTCACCGATCTGAAGTGTAAGTCCGCCGCCAGTGATCTTTGTATTTGCTGCAAGAGTAATGCTGGTTGCATCAGAGCTCTTAACTGCGGAGCCAAGAGCGGTCTTAAGAGCATCAACAAAGTCCTGATTGGAAGCGCTTCCCTTTGCGGAAGTAAGGTTTGCAACAGCAACAGCGGTTGCACCGTCGATAGCCGCAGTACCGCCGGCAGCAACGAACTCATAGGTCTTGCCATCAATGCGGATAGCGTCGCCAGCCTTCAGCTTGGTAGAATCAACAGTGACCTTTAAACCAGCACCAGAAGAAGCTGTTTCAGCTTTAAACAATGACTCAAGCTTTGCCTGAGTATCATACAGATTCAAATTGCCGGTTTTCTGAGTAATGTGAATAGTGGTATTACTCTCTACGCCGATATCAAAGTTTGTTGTTGAATAGGCCGAGAGCTTGTCAACAGCCTCAGCAATTTTCAATGCATCTGTATTAAGAGCAGGATCAGAAACATCAATAAGGGTTTCACCTGTCGCAGCTGCTACGGTTGAAGTGGCGCTGGTCTTGAAAACAAAAGTCTTGCCATCTATGGTGAGCTTATAGCCGTCCTTAACGATTGTGTTATCAAGCGTTAACTCATCATATGCACGTGTGCCATCAACTGCTTCGATAGGGTTAATAACATTTTGGGTTGCATGGTTAACATCACCGGTCTGGACGAGGTCAGCACCAACTGTTATATTGACGACTGCAGAAGGACTGGTCATTGTGCCGGTATCAACAGGATCAGTAGGAGCAGAAGTAGCTCCGGCTGCGCCATTATAGGTAAAAGTAAGCTTGCTGCCGCTTGCTGCTACAGTATAAGAAACGCCGTTTAATTCAACTGTTCCGTTAGCTGTTGCCCAATCTGATGCAAGTTGAGAAGCGGTACGTGTTGTACCAGCACCAATAGTTACATCAGTAAGTGCCGCAGCATTTGCACCTGTCAAACCGGTAATATTAAGCTGGAAAGTGTTGTTTGCAGCTGCACCAGTTAACTCAAGATCGCCAAAATCAATTTCAAAAGAAGGCTTTACTTCTGCAATGCTCTGGGTTCCGAGACGAAGATCGGCAGCAGCAGTACCAAACTTACCGGCTAAAGAAACTGATGTTGCGCCTACAGCGGCGACGTCACTCTCTTTAAATGCACCTTCAACCATGCCCATGGTGCCATCGAGAAGGTTGATGCCATTGAAGTTTGTGGATTTAGAAATACGGGAAATTTCGGTGTTGAGCGCATCAACTTCGGTCTGGATAGCATCACGGTCAACTTCGTTCTGGATTGTCCCGTTTGCGGACTTGGTTGCGAGCTCGACCATGCGGTTAAGCATGCTGTGGACTTCCGTCAGAGCGCCTTCAGCGGTCTGAACGAGGGAAATGCCGTCCTGAGAGTTTGAGGAAGCCTGCTCGAGACCCTTGATCTGAGCCTTCATCTTTTCGCTGATGGCAAGACCGGAAGCGTCGTCGCCTGCGCGGTTGATGCGATAGCCGGAAGAAAGCTTTTCAAGGCTCTTTGCAAGTGCTGTGTTGTTCATGCCCAGCTGACGGTAAGCGTTAGAGGACATAGTGTTGGTTCTTACTACCATACCCATAGAAAAATACCTCCATGTATTTTTTGTTGTGTTTCGGAAAGCGTCCGTGCCCTCCGAACCGTTAGATTTTTGCTCGACCTACGAAGCGATCTGTGCACCGAACACCCCTGAGATCGAAACGTTATTTGGCCGACTTGATCCGGTCACTTAATTTATTTCACGCTGAATGGAAAACTAAAGCAATATTTTTCATTTTTTCTTTAATATTTCATCGGCATAGTCAAACGGCCGGATGGATAATTTGCCAATGTAAAATATGCATATGTTTTCATCCGATATCAACTTTGTTTTCAAAATCAGGATGAAAGATAATTGATAAAAGCCAAAAAACTGTCGGGAATAATACATGAACTATAATTAATTCACCCGCAATTATGAGATAAGAATAATTATTCAGTTATAATTTATTGGCACAAATGGCGAAAAAACGAATATGAATAGCCTAAATTCGACAAAATAATACGAATGTCGCATAAATACTACATTTTTTGCTTTACAAGTAAATGAGGAAATGTTACCATTGACTCACAAATGGTAATACCTTTATTCTCAGGCAAAGATTATTTGCACCGGAATTTAGTTCCTGCAAGGCAAGGAGAGAAATATGGAAAACCTAGTTTCGTCTATTCAGCCGATACAGCCCATGACCTTCTCAAAAATCGGCGAAACCGAAAAGAGCGCCGAATCTTCGACACCGTTTCTGAATATCCTGAAGGATGCAGTCAACGAATATACTTCGCTGCAGAAGACCGTTGATGAAGACAGCACAGCCCTGGCGCTCGGCGATGCGGATAATCTGGCGCAAATACAAATCGACTCCTTTAAAGCGGAAGCGGCGCTTCAGACGGCCGTCCAGCTGACTTCGCGAGTAGTTAACGCGTATAAAGAAATAATGCAAATGAACATCTGACTGATCTGTTTGCTGATAAATATATAAAGAAATTATTGTCGTCCGCATTTCTATTCGGCGAGCGAACAAACAATAAGAGGTCAGTATTACGTGAAGAGAGATATATTTAAGGACAGTTTATCGAAAATCAAAAATTATATAAGCAATACCCCCAAGAAGACAAAGGTCAAAATTGCTGCTGCTTTAGGCGTTGTTATTTTACTTGCCGTTATTTTAACGGTTGTTTTCAATGCCCAGAATGGAGAATACACGGTCTTATATACAGGACTAAGCACAAGCGAGACGGGGAGCATTTATCAGACACTTTCAGAAATGGGAGCCGATGTGAAGTTTAATTCCAGCGGCGAAATTATGGTGCCTAAAAATGAATACGACATATGGATTCTCCAGCTTGCGTCGAAGGGCTACCCGAAGACTGCGCTTACATATGATGTTTTTTCAAGCAATGCAGGCATGACGGCAACGGAATCTGAAAAAGCTCAGTGGCTTATATATCAATTACAGGACAGAATACAGGCGACACTTGAAAGGATCGACGGAGTGGCAAGCGCTACCGTCACTATTACCGTGCCCGAAACAAGCAATTATGTTTGGGAGACGGCTACAAATGAACAACGCGCGTCAGCCGGAGTGCTGCTCTCCTTGGACCCAGGGGTAGTTATGAGCGGAGAGCAGGTTTCGGCTATTCGTACCCTTATTGCGTCCAGCGTACCTAAGATGAAGCCCGAGGATGTCACGGTTGTTGACGCGGGAACGATGCTTGAGCTTACTCCTGACAGCGGTTCAGGGAATGAAGCTGGCAGCGATCATAACATGGCTTTTGAGCTTACGGTGCAGAAGCAGATCGAGGACAACGTGGTAAGGCTTCTTGCCCCAAGGTACGGTTCTGACGGCGTGGTCGCGGTCGCAAAGGTTACGATCGACTACGATAAAATGATGACCGAAAAGCTCGAGATGACACCGAATGCCGACGGGAACGGAAATGTCACTCACAACGAAGGCTCCTATACTGTCAACGGAACTGAAGAAGCCGGAAATATAGTAGGGGCGGAGGACAATACGGACATTCCCGAATACGCCTATAACAACCCCTCATCAAACAACGGGATGACGGATTATTCTTGGAGCACAGATTATGATTACAGCTATATAAAGACACAGATTGAATCAGGCAACGCTATTCTGAAAAGAGCTACCATTTCGGTAATGGTTGATGAAAATGCGCTGACCGAAAACCGTATTAACGAGCTGAAAAATCTTGTTTCGGGCTGTACGGACATACCGACGGAACTGATTTCCGTTTCCGCATTTGACAAATCCGCTCTTAATGAACCGGAGCCGGAGCCGACAGAATCCCCCGAAGAAAACAATATACCGATATTTGATATTCTGAATCTGCCGACATGGGCTTATATAGCCATAGGCGTGGGTCTTGTGCTCCTGCTGACCGCCGTTTTCGTAGTGATAGCAATAATCAAGCGCAAGAAGAAGAAGCGCTTGCTTGCGGAAGCTGAGGCTGAAGAGCGCGCGAGAGCAGAAGAAGAACGCCGCAAGCAAATTGAAATAGAAAACTATAAGAAAACTCTCGAGGATATTGCAAAAGGCAAGATTGATCCCAAAAATGAGGCTATAGTGGAAGAAGTTCGTGAATTTGCAAAGACCAATCCGCAGATTGCAGCAAACCTTATCAGGTCATGGCTCAAGGAGAACTGAATATGTCAAGAGCTTCTACGAAAAAGATAACATCTTTGACAAAAGCGGCCGCGGTTATCGTCGCTCTTGGGAGTGAATATGCTTCTGAAATCTATAAGCATCTGACGGAGAGCGAAATTGAAACGCTGACGCTTGAGGTTGCAAAACTTGACAGGCTTTCGCCTGAAGAGATGCAAGAAATCGTCGATGATTTTTATGGCCTTTGCACCACCCAGAAGGTGATTTCGGAAGGCGGTGTTCTTTATGCAAGGAACGTGCTGGAAAAAGCCTTCGGCCCGCAACTGGCGGCATCATACATGGATCGTGTTTCGAAATCCATGCAGACCAGGTCTTTCGAGTTCATTAGAAAAGGCAACTATAAAAATCTGATGATGATGCTGCAGAACGAGCATCCGCAGACCATAGCGTTTATCCTGTCGTATGCTTCGGCGGATCAGTCTTCAAAGATCATCTCGGAGCTTCCGAAAAAACTGCAGATAGATATAATCAAGCGAATAGCAACGCTGGAAAGCGTCAGCCCCGAGATAGTATCAATAGTTGAAGCGGTTCTTGAAAAGAGGTTTATGTCGGTAGTCTCGGTCGATATGACTGAGATCGGAGGAGTCAACTACGTTGCCGATATTATGAACCACGTTGACCGAACTACAGAAAAGTATGTGTTTGACGAGCTTTCAAAGAGCGATCCTGCTTTGTCGGAGGACATCAGAAAGCTTATGTTCGTATTTGAAGATATCCTTACCCTTGATGATACGACAATTCAGCTCGTTTTGCGGAGCGTCGATGCGCAGGATCTCGCGGTTGCCATCAAGGGTTCGAGCGAAGAGATCAAGCAGCTGCTGCTTAACAATATTTCATCCAGAGCGAGGGAGAACATCCTTTCCGATATCGAATACCTGCGTAATGTACGCATGAAGGATGTTGAAAGAGCCCAGCAGAAGATCGTTGATACAATTCGGGCACTTGAGGAAAGCGGCGAAATATCAATATCTAGAGGGATGGAGGATGCAATAATTGAATAATGCACATGTTTATAAGAGACATAGTTTTATATCCAAGAATGAATGTGTCCGTATTCCCGACGAAAGTATTAAACATGATGCAAACAATCTCATTGCTACACCTGAAGAAGCGGTATCGGTAAGTGCCTTTTCGGCTGAAAGCGAAGCTGCCGTGATTGATCCAAAAGCAACAGAAGTTACTGAACCCGATTTCAGTGAGCGTTTGGATAGTTCTGTCACCGAGGATACGGAACCGAATGAACACGAAAAAAGGGCGGGACTGAAAAATCCCGGGGAGGATGCTAACGGTTTCGAAACGTTGCCGGATAAGGAGGCACTCTCGCAGATTTACAAAAAGGAACTGGAAGAGCTTTCCCGAGCCGCAGCCCAGGCCGCAGCCCAAAGCGCATATTTTGATGCTCTGAACAAAAAGAAGAGCGAGCTTAGGGAATGCGTAACCAATGTCCAAAAGCTCCTCGATGAGCTTGCGCAGAGACATGAAGATTTTATCGAGCAATACACCAATGAACTGAAATATATGGCTATTGACATCGCCGAAAAAATGATTCTCGAAAAAATCAGCAACGATGATGCCATACTGCAGAAGCTCGTGCTTCAGAACGTAAGGGCTGTAAAGAACGCGGATTGGATAGGCGTGGAGCTTTCCGAGCGGCTTGTCGGCCTTGTCGATTTTGTCAGGAAAGAACTCGATATGCCGGAGTATAGGGGAAGGGCCAGCGTTATAGCGGTCGCGGATAAAATTGATACTTTTCGGATTACTACGGAAGAGGGAACTTTGGTAAGCACAATCAGCGTTCAGGCAGACAATTTACGAAGGGCATTCAGAGAAGCGGAAATGGAGTAGCATATAACAGGGAGAATGAGATTGCTGTGAAACAAACGATTCATGATTCGATGCAAAAGTATTATGACATTATTCAACAATCCGACCTGCGGACACATGAGGGCAAAATCAAAAAAATTATCGGAATGACCCTTGAAGCTACCGGATTGAAATGCAGCATCGGCGATCTCTGTACAATACATATTGATAAAAATCAGACTGAAGTTATATCCGAAGTGGTCGGAATAACAGATAAAAAGATATATCTGATGCCGTTTCAGCAAGTTCAGGGGATAGGCTACGGCTGTGCGGTGACCACCAAGGGAGAAAAACTGACGATTCAGGTTTCAGATGCCCTGATAGGGCGCGCAATCGATCCTCTTGGAAAACCTATCGACGGCGGCCCGGAGCTGCCTAGAGGCATTACAACGCCGATAATCAGAAATCCTGAAAACCCGATGGACCGCCCTCCTATTTCAGAGATAATGGAGCTTGGGGTAAAAGCGATAGACGGACTGCTGACTATCGGCAAGGGACAAAGAATGGGAATTTTCGCCGGCAGCGGCGTAGGGAAAAGCACGCTGATGGGCATGATTGCAAGAAACGTTCTGGCCGATGTCAATGTCATTGCTCTTGTCGGCGAGCGCGGTCGTGAGGTACTTGAGTTTATTGAGAGAGATCTTGGGCCCGAAGGAATAAAAAGATCGGTTCTTGTTGTGGCAACCTCCGACCAGCCGGCGCTGATGCGGCTGAAATGCGCCCATACCGCAACTGCAGTGGCCGAATACTTCAAGGATCAGGGAATGGATGTCCTGCTGATGATGGATTCCCTTACACGATTTGCAATGGCTCAGCGCGAAATCGGGCTGTCAACAGGAGAGGCGCCGGTTGCCCGCGGCTATACACCGTCGATTTATTATGAGCTTCCGAAGCTGCTTGAGCGTTCTGGGAATTTTAAAAACGGCTCGATAACGGGCATTTACACGGTGCTTGTTGAGGGAGACGATACGAACGAGCCGATAGCCGATACTGTCCGAAGCATTATTGACGGGCATATAATTCTGTCAAGGAAAATCGCTTCAAAGAACCATTACCCTGCGATTGACGTACTGAACAGCATAAGCCGCCTAATGTCGGGAATTGCCGAACCGGAGCATAAAAACGCCGCCGGCAAGCTGCGCAGTATGCTGGCGGTATATAAAGAGAACGAGGACCTTATATCTATCGGCGCTTACAAAGCGGGGAATAATCCCGAACTGGACAACGCCTTGGAGCATATGAAAAAAATAAATGACTTTTTGATGCAGAAGGTCGATGAGCCGTCGAGCTTTGATGAAACGCTCAGACTTCTGATCGAGTCAGTGAGATAAGGGAGGCCAAATTCTTGAAGCCGTTCGAATTTTCTCTGGAACGTATCCGCAATTACAAAGTGCAGGTTTTGGACAAGGAGAAGAAAACGCTCAGCAACCTTAAAAGAAGAAGGGATGAGATTGCCGAAAAAATCTCCTCGCTGGAAAAATTCAGAAATGAAAAAAACGCTGAGGTGCTGCAGAAGCAGATTGAAGGGGTTTCGATGAGTGAGCTTGTATCCCTGAATTTTCTTATAGAAAACACCAGAAAGCAAATTGAAGTGCTGCTGATCGAGCTGCATAAGGCTGACGAAGTTGTTGAAGCTCAGCGCAAAATCGTTCTTTCGATCTATCAGGAGAAAACCGGCATGGACAAGCTGGAAGAAAAGCAGGCAGAGGAATACCGCCTGCTTGAGGCAAAAGCCTCCGAAAGCGAAATTATGCAGGCTATATCAAATAACATGGCGAGAAAGAGTACCGCTTAATTCCTCGGAAAGGCTTGCGGGAATCTCCGTCAGAAAATGAAAGGAGGTGAGATATATGCAGAGTACAGCAGTCCAAATGAGAACACGCGGCATACAGAATTTAAAAACGGAAGCTTCGGAAAACGTCAAGATGAACGGCGCAAACGCCGAATTCACAGATCCATTTTTGCAGATCATAATGAGTTTGCTTACGCAGCCGCTTGATATGCAGCAGACTGACAGCACTGTCGGCGTTGAAAGTTCAACCGAATTGAATCAGCTCAATGGGCTGGCGGCCCTGTTCCAAAATTCGCCGGCCGAAATGACGGCTTTTCTGAGCACGCTGCTCAACGGCGAATCGAACGCGGACACCGTTTTAAACTCGGCGGATGC
The DNA here is from genome assembly GCA_029268085.1 of Bacillota bacterium. Classification (GTDB taxonomy): domain Bacteria; phylum Bacillota; class Clostridia; order Oscillospirales; family Oscillospiraceae; genus UBA2658. The sequence continues at coordinate 8,564 of JAJUHD010000065.1, forward strand.
CGGAAATATGGCGAAGCTTATGGGAGTTGCAGATGCTGCGGCTGAAAACGGAATTCTGGCGAACATAAACATATTGCCGTCACTTTATTCGGAACAGACAGCGCAGCAGCCAAATATGACCGAAGTATTGAGCTTCTTTGTGAAAAACCAAGGAAACGCAGCAAAGACGCCGATTTCCTCCGATGCGCTTGCGCAGCTAACAAATCTGCTGGGGCTTTCAGGCAGAGACGAGCTTCAGGCGGCGCTGAAAAACGCAAATGTGGAAATTTCATCCGGCGAAGCGGTTCAGGTACAGAGCGGTCTTTCAGAAGCTATTCTTAAGGCGAAAGAAATGCTTTCCTCGTCCTTGTCTCAGCAGAAGGATGACAGCGGCGATATCGATGCCGACATTATTCAGAACGAGCTGGCAAAGAGCAGCGCTACAATGCCGTTCGAGCTGCGATTTAAAACGACAGAGGATAACGGGAACGTAAAGCTTTTGGAGCAGCTGACGGATGGAATCAAGCAGAATGTTTCTTCAGGCAAAAGCGAGTTCACAATCAAGCTGAAACCCGAAGCTCTCGGAGAAATCACCGTTAAGCTGATCGAAGAAGCCGGAAAAACGACCCTGTCCATCACGACGGCGAGCGCTCAGACGGCGAAACTCATCAACAATGACCTTAATGCGCTTAAACAGGCGGTAGCTCCGATGAACGTTGAAGTCAACAATGCGGTTGTTTCGACAAATGAAACGGCAAGCGGATCGATGCAGCAGTTCAATATGTCGGGGCAGCAGTTCGCGGGGCAGCAGTTCGCGGGACAGCAGAGCTTCTTCCAGATGTCGCAGATAGCGTCGCGGCAGACCGATAGCCAGCTTACGGAAGACGTTTATGCGTCATCGCAGCTTTCCCCTGCGAGAGTTCTTTCGAGCGAACGGCTTGATACCTACATCTAAGCGAAAGGAGACCGGCATATGGCTACAACCGTAAACAGCACTCAGTCATCCGCATCCAGCAGCAAAACGTCCTCAACCGGAACGACCGACAGAACCAAACTCACAGCGTCGGATTTCCTCAAGCTTTTCGTGACGCAGCTGCAAAATCAGGATTTCAACGATCCCATGGATAACTCCGCAATGATGAACCAGATAACGCAGCTGTCCAACATGCAGATGATGCAGGAAATGGCGGCATATTCAAAATCGGGCTATGCGATGTCGCTGGTTGGGAAAACCGTTACCGCATCCAGATATCAAAACGGCGATTTGGATACGACCACGGGAACTGTCTCCAAGGTCTCTCTTGTCGATGACGAGTACGTTCTGTATGTAAACGGAAAGAAATACACTCTGGAGCAGATAATGCAGATTTCGGACCCTTCATCCAGCGATTCAAAAATGGACGTATCTTCGTACTCTGTCAAAGCAACGAATGTAACCAAAAATTCCGCGACAATTAAATGGAGCATTCCGACTGAAGATGCTACGGTAGCAAGCGGCCTTAAGTATACCGTTTACTATTCGAAGACAGGACCTATGAAAACGGTAGCGGAGGTCCAGAACGGAACCAGATACGGAGCCGCTAATCAGAAGGACCTGCTGGGCGCGGAAATCACAGGACTAGAGGCAGGCCAGACCTATTATATCAATGTTCTGGTTCAAGATGCGGACGGAAACAAATATGTGTACAGCCCGGCAACGATAACAACAAGCAAATGAGATCATCTGAGAAGGAGCAAATATCATGGATGATATGAGCTTAAAAATCAATTTTCCGATTGTGTCGGGAAATCCGCACATCGAGCAGACGCAGAAAGCTGGCACGGACGCCAACGATAATGCGGATAAGGACAGCTTCAAAAACATACTTTCGGAAATGCTTCGCAATAACAGCGAGGTAAACTTTTCAAAGCACGCTGTTAAAAGGGCTATCGATCACAATATTGAGCTTACCGGTGAGAGCCTGAGCCGGCTTAACGAAGGCGTTAAAATCGCAACTGAAAAAAACCTTGAGGAGCCTCTCATTCTTGTCGGGAAAACCGCATTTTTGGTCAATATCCCCAACAACACCGTGATAACGGCGGTTGACAGCAGCGACATGAAAGGAAATGTTTTCACAAATATCGACGGAACCGTAATCATATAGCCGGACCTTTTGAGGAGGCGATGGCACCCCGACTGACTGAAGGGCGCCGCCTTGAGGTACGGTTCCAAGAAAGGAACAGGTATGAACAGAGCAATGTTTTCGGGTGTGGCGGGACTTAAAGCCCACCAGACCAAAATGGACGTTATCGGCAACAATATCGCAAACGTCAACACCTATGGCTACAAATCACAACGAGTGGTTTTCAGCGATGTTTATTATCAGACGATTGCAAGCGCGACTGCGGGTACTGCTAGCAAGGGCGGAACGAACCCGTCCAGCATAGGCTACGGTTCTAAGCTTGCGGCTATCCAGGCGCAGATGTCACAGTCCAGCCTGCAATCCACGAGTTACGGACTCGATGTGGCCATAACCGGCGAAGGCTTCTTCCAGGTGATGGACCAGGATGGCAACATTTTTTACACGAAGGCAGGTATTCTTGACTACGATTCGAACGGATACTTGACCGATATTAACGGCAATTTTGTTCTTGGCACCGGCAGCAAGGATGGCGCACCCGGTACTTCTAAGATCAAGCTGGATAACATTGGTTCAGTAAACCCCGCAAAGGCCAGCTGCAAAACGACGATTAACGGAGTCGAGTATACCCTTACAGCCGGTAACGCCACGAAGGATGGCAATGTGTCCATATCGATTGCTTCCAGCGATTCGCTCCCGGTCGGCAAAGACTATGAGGTCACAATCTCAAGCACCGGCGCCATCAACGTCCTGCTAAATTCCACAAAGACCTTTTCGTTGGCCGACCTGAACACCGCAATCAATAACGGCATTACCGCAGCCAACGGCGGGAAACAGCTTGCCGCCGGTACGTTTACACTGACCGCAAGCCCCGATAAATTTGGCACAGGACTGACGGGAGCTCAGATCGCAGGCATAAATTTCGGCGTGGATAAGGGTAGCATCACAGGTATGACCACCGGCGCTTTTGGCGGACTGATGACCATTGAGGATGTGGGCACAGGCTTTACCGCCAGCGACGCTACCGGAACCGCTGTACAACCAACAGCTTCATTTAATACAGGAACCGGAAAATGGACAATTTCGATGACTGTAGGAGGAGTTACATATTCCGGAACAATCGGAACAGGCGACACCGCATCATCACTTTTGCTGAAAAACACTGCGGTAGGCGC
>JAJUHD010000066.1 GCA_029268085.1 Bacillota bacterium
CCCGCTATTTGTCCCGTATCAACATTTATCATAGGCTGATAATACAGCTCAAGCTCTTTGTTTCCTATCGCACTGCAGAGCAGATTCGTTAGCTTAAGCCTTTCGAGCATTTCTTCCCTGCGATCGTCAATGAAAAAGTCAGGAGCGCTTTCTTTTTTTCTGCCAGACGCGGCCATTGCCCTCTTAGCACTGCCGATTAGGCTGTCCTTATCTTCGGCATCAAAGGGATAAAAGGCGCAGCCGATACTTGCCGAAACTGAAAACTCGGAATCTCCAACCCTGAAAGGCTGCGACAGGGTGTCAAGAATCCTGCTTGTTATCTTGTCAATCAGCGAGATATGAGGAAAGTCCTTCGCAAGCACAAAGTATTCGTTTGAGCCCGTCCGCGAGACCTTGTCACCTCTTCGCATAACGGATTTGATCCTTTTTCCGGTTTCTACAACGATCGCTTCTTTGGCTTCCGGCTCGCATTCAAGCTTATCTAATCCGTTTAATCCGAGGCACATCACGGCAATAGGACGGCACGAGAGCCTAGTATCAATCATGGCGCGTTCAAGGCAATTAGAAAACATAATTCTGTTGGGGTAACCAACCGTTTCTTCCTTAAAGGTCTTATTTCTGTTGCGCCATTCATACTCCTTATTTTGCTGAAAGGAGTTCATCAGTCCCGAATATGAGTTTTCGGTTAACTGCTTCTGCATACTCTCACTTCCCTTTAATCATATCACCGGACAGCTTAATGTAATATATACAGAATCCTTCAGCTGCATTTATATATTTTAAAGCAATATATAGTATAAAGTCAACCATATTTAACCATCTATTCGACAAAAAACCTAGTTTGTCGAGTATGCCACATTATGCTTCTGAGCTTTGGTATCCAAAGCCCGTACACGCCTAATGAACATCAAATTCCGAAGGAGAGCCTGTAAAGTTTATCAATATCCTCTTCCGACGGTGCTACGGTACAGTTTGCGATGTTCTTAGCTTTGATAGCTATTGACGAATACCTTGCGATCTCCTGCGCAGTTATCTCTTCACGCTTTCCGAGAAGGCTGTCCAGCGCCTTTCCAAACTCATCGGAGGAGACATAGCCAGCTGCCTTCAGTATCGGTGCAACGCGGTCTGGGCGCTTTTTCTCGGTAAACTTCAGGAATTCCGTAAGCAGAAGACCGTTTGCCCTGCCGTGGTCGATATTCTTGAAATACGTCAGCGAATACCCCATCGAATGTACAGCAGTAGTACCCGTATGGGCTATGACCATACCGCCGAGGGTTGAGGCATAGAGGAGCTCTGCCCTGTCATCGTCCGTGAGCCGCCATTCGGCAATCGCCGGAATTATTCCGGCAATGACTTTGATCGCTTCTAGTGCCAGAGTGTCGGAAACGGCGTTCGCTCTGTTTGAGATGAACCCCTCAACCGAGTGCGAGAACGAATCGATTACCGTATTCGTCATCGTATCCTTTGATAAAGATCTCAGATATTTGCTGTCAAGCAGCGCAAGATCGGGAAAAAGCGCAGGAGAGGCAAGAGATGTCTTCGTCTGCGCGGCGTGGTTAGTAAGAATAGCGTACTGTGTCGTTTCGCTTCCAGTTCCCGCCGTCGTCGGTATGCAGCAGAGAGGCAGCCGCTTTGAATATCCGCCAGCAAAAATCTTGTCCTTCGGTATATCCTCGCAAGCAAGCATCGCTATTGCCTTAGCTGCGTCCATCGGCGAGCCTCCTCCGACCGCCACGGTGAAATCTGCCTTCTCTCTCTTTGCCATCTCCGCTCCCTCATACACGCAGTCAACGGTAGGGTTCGCCATTACCTTGTCAAAAAGTACATAGCTCTGGCCGTTTGAGGAAAGAACGTTCAGCAGATCGTCGAGCGAACCATTTGCCTTTGCGGAATGCGTGCCCGTGACGATAAGCGCTCTTTTGCCCATAGGCGCAAGAAGATCCGCATTCTTTGCAACGCAGCCATCGTCCATTACGATCTTTGTGGGGATGTGAAAGTTAAATTTCATAGTCAAACTGCTCCTTATATTGGTTTATCTATATCATACAACACTTTGTCCGCTTTTTCCATTTTTTCTTGATTGTGTTCTGATATTTTGAGCTATCGAATAACGCAAAAACTAGGGCGCGGCTTTTTATGAAAGAAACGCCCTTTTTAAATGCTGTCAATATGCAGTTTTCATTGCTTTCTCAGCTTCCGGCTTCCTCAAGGGCCTTACGGAGCTTCTCAAGCGCCTTTTTCTCTATGCGGGATACATAAGACCGGCTAATCCCGCAAATCTCCGCAACGTCATGCTGAGTCTTCGGAAGCTCCCCGTCCAGTCCGTAGCGCAGGCGGATTATCTCGCTTTCGCGAGCATCGAGTATTTCGTTGACAAGCCTGCCGATAGTCTGCGAAAGCTCGTTTCTGCTGATCTGCTCAAGCATATCGTCCTCGAAACAAACAACATCCATCAGGCAGAGCGAGCTGCCCGCCCCGTCAGCCTCGATCGATTCCGAAAGCGATACGTCCGCCGCCGATTTTCTCGCCGATCTAAAATACATCAGGACCTCATTTGCTATACTCACGAAACGTCCAGCTTTGAAACCCCATACTGCGGGAGCTCCGGAAAATAGGTCTCATCCAGATCTGATCCAAAGAGATAAAGCCGAACGTTTTCGCCGTCCCAAACGATTTTCTTTATAAAAGCTCTTAAAGCTGCTCGTTTTTGCTCGACAGTCATTTCATCAAAGATATTTTTAAATGAAGCAAGCATTCTGGTCAATATGTCAAATTCGATTTCAGAAAGCACCCTGCTTTCGGTAATTTGATTGAGTTCCTCAATGCGGCATTTTATTGTGTCATTCTTAATATGAAGCTCGTTGATTTGCCTTACAATATAATCCTCCGCTGCGCTTCCAGAAGCTTTTCCCAGCGAAGAAACAAGGTTCTTGATTTCTTTTTCATTCTCTTCCAATGATTGCTTCAGACGACCGATATCATCGCTGTGCTCCGCATGATTTCCAACAATCAGTTTTTTGCTTTCCTCAAGCTGCCGTATAAATTCGGATTTGTCTTCAGACAGCTTCTTGATTTCCTCAATAACCGCTTTGTCAAGTTGGTTCCCGTTAACATTTTTCCCGTCACAGCATTGCAGATGACCGCGTTCCTTTGTCTGACAAAGATATGTAAACACCTGCTTGCCGTCCTTATTAAGCCTCTTTGTCAGCTTCGGGCGCATATAGTCGCCGCAGTTGCCGCAGAAGAGGAGCCCGGAAAGCAACGCCATATTGCTCTTCGGCTTGCGGTAGCCCTTTGAGCCGTTCTGGCCCAAAAGCTTCTGCGCTTTTACCCACTGCTTTCCCGGTATGAGTCCTTCGTGCGCTCCTACCGAAACAATCCATTCGTTTATTGGTCTGCTCTGATTTGCTTTGCCAGCTTTCTGAATGGTCCGATTATAGGCCATTATGCCGTGAACACCATCAAATTCCGATTCTTCCGAAAAGAGATCCGCATCATTCTCGGACAGATAACGCAGCGCATCCTTGTCCGCGATCATGTAAACAGGATTCGTGAGTATTCCTTTAATAGAAAATCGGCTGAATCTTATACCGTTTTTGGTCAAATATCCGTTTTGAAGCAGAAAAGCATCCGTTTTCGTAAGAGAATTTGTTTCAATAAACTTGTCAAATATCAGCTTTACCAGCTTTGCTTCTTCCGGAACAACTGTGAGTTTGCACGCTTTTTTAACTTTTCCCTCTAAGGTGACCTTCGTAACCGCTTCAGACTCATAGCCGGTCGGCGTCGTTCCGCCAAGCCAGCGGCCTGTTTTTGCAAGCTCATGCATATTATCTCGGATTCTTTCAGCAATTGTTTCTCGTTCAAGCTGAGAAAAAACCGATGCGATATACATCATGGCACGGCCCATCGGCGACGAAGTGTCAAACTGTTCTTTTATTGAAACAAAAGATATATTCAGATCGGCTAATTCCTCAATCAGCTTCGCAAAGTCGCCTATATTGCGGCTTATCCGGTCAAGCCTATACACAACTATCACTGTAAATTTTTTCTGACGCGCGTCAGCCATCATCTTCCGGAATCTCGGCCGCTCCAAATTGCCGCCGGAAAAGCCCTCGTCTTCATATACCAATGCATTTTCGGCACTTTTTTCATTAAAATGACTATCTATATACTGACGGCAAAGCTCTATCTGATTTTCTATACTTTCGCCTTTTCCTGTAAACTTGGATTTGCGGGAGTATATAGCAATTGTTTCATATTCACTCTGTGACATAGTTTCTCCCCCTGCGCCAGGTTATATCCTGTTCTCATTATATCGCAACGTCCTTTGTTTTAATTCTTCTTTCGGATATCAGAGAATAGGTTTTCGGTAAGTCCTGACAATTCGGTTAGAGAGCATAAACCATGATTAATATCAAATTGAAAGTTGGTAAGGATGCCATGAAAATACTGAAAGCGTCAGAGGGCTGCTTTTGCCTCGGACGCTATAGCGCAGCAATTTGAATACCTATCGCCTATCAGTAAAGCTGGGAGAACAATTGTTCTCCCAGCTTTACTGATAGGCTGTTACCGAAGTTTCTTTACGTTCAGCATTCTGATCGCGTTCAATATCGCGAGCACAGCAACGCCAACGTCTGCAAAGACAGCAGCCCACATTGATGCGATGCCGGCTGCACCCAGAATCAGAACAGCGGCCTTGACCGTAAGGGCCAAGATAATGTTCTGCTTTACGATTTGCAGGGTTTTCTTTGATATTTTTATGGCGTCGGCAATCTTTGAAGGTTCGTCGGTCATAATGACTATATCTGCAGCCTCAATTGCGGCATCCGAGCCAAGGCCGCCCATCGCGATCCCGATGTCCGCCCGTGCCAGAACCGGAGCGTCGTTTATGCCGTCACCGACGAATGCGAGCTTGCCTTTCGGCGATTTTACTGAAAATAGCTCTTCGAGCTTCTGCACCTTATCGGCAGGAAGAAGTTCGGTATAAACTTTGTCGATTGAGATCTGCGAGGCTACCCTTTCCCCGATCGCCTTTGTGTCTCCGGTCAGCATGACTGTCTGACTGATTTTGGCATCTTTCAAATCGCGGATGGCTTTTTGCGCATCTTCCTTGAGCTCATCTGCTATTACAATATATCCGCTATACAAGTTGTTAATCGCAATATGCACAACCGTTCCTGCAGCGCCGTCCGTCTCAGCAAACGGTATCTCAAGCTTCCGCATAAGCTTTGAGTTGCCGGCGGCCACCGTTCTGCCGTCGACACTTGCGATTACACCGTATCCGGGAATTTCTTCAACATCAGATACACGAGAGCTGTCAATTTTGCTCCCATATGCCTGCTTAAGCGAAAGGGATATCGGATGGTTGGAGTAGCTTTCCGCATATGCCGTCAACTCTAAGAGCTCTTTCTCCGGGATACCGTCAGAAACAACCTTCTGCACCTTGAACACGCCCTTGGTAAGAGTTCCTGTTTTATCAAATACAACAATCTCGGTTTCGGCCAGCGCTTCGAGATAATTGCTGCCCTTGACAAGTATACCGCTTTTGGATGCGCCGCCAATCCCGCCAAAAAAGCTCAGCGGTATTGAGATGACAAGAGCGCACGGGCAGGAAACCACGAGAAATACAAGCGCTCTGTAGAGCCAGTCGCTGAAGGCCGCGTCTTTCAGGACAAGAGGCGGAACAAAAGCCAATAATGCCGCAACGATAACAACAGCCGGAGTATAATAGCGGGCAAACTTTGTTATGAAGTTTTCGGAGTTGGATTTTTTACTGCTTGCGTTTTCTACAAGGTCAAGAATTTTGCTGACAGTGGATTCACCGAATTCTTTTGTCACGCGAGCCGTAAGCAGCCCGTTTATATTAATGCAGCCGCTCAGCAGATTATCGTCCTTTGAAACCTCTCTGGGCACAGATTCGCCCGTCAGCGCGGATGTGTCAACCATAGAATTCCCTTCAATGACAACTGCATCGAGGGGAATCTTTTCGCCTGCCTTTATGGCGATTATCTCTCCGATCTGCACCTCGTCGGGATCTACCCTTTCAAGTGTTTCGCCCCTCAGCACGTTGGCGTAATCGGGACGTATATCCATCAGGCTTGCGATAGACTTTCGGGATTTATCTACGGCATAGCTCTGAAACAGCTCACCGACCTGATAAAACAGCATCACGGCTACTCCTTCAGCATAGTCGCCAATGGCAAGCGCGCCTATCGTCGCAATACTCATAAGAAAGTTTTCATCAAAGACCTGTCCGTGAGCTATGTTTTTAATTGCTTTAAGTACAATGCCACCGCCGGTTATGACAAACGCTGTCAGATATATGATCAGGGAGACGATGCTGCTGTCTGCTTTATATATAATCCCAAAAGCATAGACTGCGGCGCCAACAAGGGTTCTTATCAGCCGCTTCTGGTTTTGTGTGAGCTTCATATTATCAGTTCCTTCAGGCCTTCCTTACGACTACATCCGGCTCCACTCTCTTGACAATATCATTAGCAGCTTTTACGATATCATCAAATTTACCGTCTTCCCCTTCGATAGTCATTTTCGTGGTCATAAAGTTTACGGACGCGGAGCTTACCCCATCAAGTTTTTTAACAGCATTTTCGATTTTCGCAGCGCAGTTAGCGCAGTCCAGACCTTCAAGCCTAAATACCTTTTTCATATTGTTGCCTCCAATGTTTATCTATAAAGCATTAGTTGAACGCACTTTCAACTGTTGGGTTTATTATAGTTGAAAGAACATTCAACTGTCAAGGCTTTTTCAAAAATGTTAATAATCTTTTTGTTCGATTCTAGTCGGCCGGAGCCGGCTTGATGCTAATTATTCAGGCAACATGTTTAATACATGACAGCTTTATGATAAAATAAACCCGACAGAAATGTTTTTGCCGGACAGACAAGCTATTAAAGATGTAACATAAATCATGCCGATTTAATCAAGCAAGGAGTGATAACATGAAAAAGGACGAGATGCTTTGCGACTGCGAGGTCATTCATTCGGAGATCGTCAATGCGGTAAAAAAAAGAATGCCCGAAGAAAATGAGCTTTACGACCTGTCGGATTTTTTCAAGATACTTGGCGACAGTACCAGAGCCAAAATCATATGGGCCCTTGATGAAAGCGAAATGTGCGTATGTGATCTGGCGGTTTTGCTTGGAATGACAAAGTCCGCGATATCTCACCAGCTCAGTACGCTGAGACAGGAGAACCTTGTTAAAAACCGGAGAGAGGGAAAGGTCGTATACTACTCCCTTGCGGACGATCATATAAAACAAATATTTGAAAAGGGGCTGGAGCACATCAGAGAAAAGTTCGAAGATGAGTAATGGATATAGTCAGTCGGGCAGTTCTTACATTCCGAGAATAGTCCAGTCAATGTTTGCATAAAGGCGGCGCTCTGATTAGTTTCACATTTATCTCCCTTGAAAATAGCCGACGGGTGTCCGGCTCAGCTATTTGGCTGCAATCCGAACACCCGTCATAATTGTGTATTTAATTTCTGCCACGCCAAACAAAACCCGCATATGAAACTATCCAGCGAAATGTCTGGGCGGATCAGGTCTTTGCTGTCCGTGATCCGCATTACCATCTTGCGGTTCCGCTTGCTTAGCCACTGGCTCAACAAATGGTGGTTTGCTCTAATTCGTATTTCTTGCAGTGTTTTTCTCGCTCACGGTAAATCCTGTTTATGCATTTTATTGCTACTTTGCCAACAGGTTATACAGCACTTGGGCCATTTCCGCCCTTGTGGTGGCGGCTGTAGGGGAGAGTTCGCCGCCGCTGCCGCCAATGGTTCCCGTTTTTACAAGCAGCGTCATGGCATCCTTTGCCCAGGAGTCAATCTGTCCGGCATCATTGAAGTCGGATAGTGTTTTACCCGAATTGCCCTGCGGAAGCTGGTCAATGACCTTGAGTGAGTTGTACAGCAGAGTGAACATTTCCTGACGGGTGATCTCCTTGCCCGGCGCAAACATGTTGTTGCCTACGCCCTCCGATATGCCCAGCCTCTTTGCTGCCGAAAGGTAGCCGGTGTAATAGGTGTTGCCCGCATCTGTAAAGTTATCCTTCGGATTTGTGTCGGGTGCTATACCGTAGGCTTTCAGCAGCATGACGATAAATTCGCCTCTCGTCAGCTTTGCGCTTGGACTGTAATTTCCGCTGCCTGTACCTGTGGTAATTTTTCTTGCCGCGATAAAGCTCACCGCTTTGTTGTACCAAGCGCTTGCTGACACATCGTTGAAGCTGACCTTGTTATAGCCCACCGCATAATTGCTGAAATGGGTGGTGTTAAAGACCACTGTGCCGGAAGCCTGGTCATAGTGCCCATTGGGTACGGAAACCGCATTGCCGCTTCCGTCTATGTACCATATGATGATGCTTTCGGGGTTGGCAAGCTCGTCCGCAGTCGGCGTATAGGGTATGGATACCGTAACAGGTGCTTTGGGGTTGTTCCAGCTGATGTCTTTACCGTCTATTTTCAGCGAAAGCTGTACCAGCGGGCGGTTACCAATTATAGCCTTCACAGCTTCCGACAGGGCGGCTTTGTCTCCTGCGGCAATTGAAAGCTCCGCAGTATTACCCGTTGCTCCTGCATCCGCCAGCATATTTGCAGGAAGCACTATACTTCCAGCATTTGTTTGAAGGGTAAGGCTGCCCTGGCCTGTGGTATTGGACAGGCTTTCTGCCGGCACTCCTACGGTATATGCCGTCACATTGGGTATGGATGGTATGGTGATTACCACCTTGCCTCCGGCTGTAATACTAGCGCCCTGCTCCGAACTTATTTTCATAGATGCGTTTTCGGAGCTGACTGTAATACTCAGCGTTGCTTTTGAAATTGCTTTGCCTGAAGCATCTGTCCCTGATACGTTTGCGTTATAGCTGGTGGTACTGACTCCACCGCCACCTCCACTACCGCCTCCGTTGCTTGGAGTGGTATGAGTCACCGTGATGGCTGCCGTACCAGACTTTGTATTATCAAGGGTTGAGGTCGCCGTAACCGTAAGGGTTGTTGCTGTCTCATTGGAGGCAATGGTAAGTACGCCGTTGCTGCTGATGGTGGTTCCGGCGCTGGAATTTCCGCTCACGCTCCAGGTCACCTCCTGTGAAGGGTTATTCGTGCCCGTAACGGTTGCCGTAAAGGTCTTTGTTCCTCCGATCTGGACGCTGTTGCCTGTTGTGGATACGATAACGGAGGAAACTGTTGGTGCAGGCAGGGAGCTGTCTGTTACGGTAACAGTCGCCGTACCGAATTTGGTACTGTCTTCAGTGGAAACCGCCTTGACGGTAATTGTCGTTGCCGTCTCGTTCGCGCCTACCGTAAGCAGCCCGTTGCTTATGGTAGTACCTGTACTTGTATTTCCCGATACTGACCATATCACGGTCTGAGCCGGGCTGTTGCTTCCTGTCACGGTCACAGTAAAGGCTTTTGTACCGCCCTTTTCTGCACTGGCGGTTGCCGGATTGATCATAACACCATCTACTGTGGGAGTGTCAGCTCCTGTGTCGGTAACAGTAATCACGGCTGTACCGTATTTTGAACCATCCAGCACTGAGGTGGCGGTTACTGTTAAAGTGGTCGCAGTCTCACCGGCTGCTATGGCAAGCATACCTGCACTGTTGATCATGGTGCCAGGCTTACTGTTTCCGGACACGCTCCAGCTTACCGCTTGTGATGGACTGTTTGTTCCGGTTACTTCCGCGCTGAACGTATAGGTGCTTCCTTTTGCTACGGTCGCCGTACCTGGTGTTACGGTTACATTGGATACGCTCACTACCGGCGAGGTTACCGTAACCGTTGCCGTACTGAATTTACTGCTGTCAACGCTGGATTTAGCCATTACGGTCAGCGTTGTCGCCGTCTCATCCGCACCTACGGTCAGTAATCCGTTGCTGTTTATGGAAGTGCCTGCGCTGGTCTTTCCGTATACATACCAGCTCACCGTTTGGGACGGGCTGTTGCTTCCTGTCACCACGGCGTCGAAGTCTTTTGTATCGCCCTTTTCCACACTGGCTGCCGGCGGATTGATTGTTACCGTATCTACCACTGGGCCGGTGGGCACCGCATCAGTGACGGTTACCGCAGACGTGCCGGATTTCGTATTGTCCAGCACAGAGATGGCGGTTACTGTTAAAGTGGTCGCAGTCTCACCGGCTGCTATGGCAAGCACGCCGGAGCTGTTGATGAGGGTAGCCGGGCTGTGATTGCCGTACACTTCCCAGGTAACCGTCTGGGACGGGTTGTTGGTTCCGTTGACTGCCGCACTGAAGGTATAGGTGCTTCCTTTTTCTACCGTAGCTGTGTTTGGTGTTACGGACACACTGGATACCGTCGCTTCCGGTGAGGTTACCGTTACAGCTGCAGTTCCGAACTTACTGCTGTCAATACCCGATACTGCCGTAACGATCAGCGTCGTCGCCGTCTCATCCGCGGCAACGGATAATTCTCCTGTAGTGCTTATTGTTGTACTTGAACTGTTATTTCCTGACACACTCCAGCTTACCGTCTGGGATGGATTATGGGTTCCCGCCACGACTGCGCTGAAGGTATAAGCGGTGCCTTTTGTTATAGAGACTGTCCCCGGCGTAATCGTCACACTGCTTACCGTTGCCGGTATCTCTGTCACTGTGACCGACGCGGTGCCTGATTTTGAAGAATCATCCTTCGAGGTTGCCCGAACCATCAGCGGTCCTGCTTCGTCCGCTGCAACCGTCAGCACTCCGCCTGTGCTGATGCTTGTACCCAAACTAGTTTTTCCTTCCACGCTCCAGGTCACGTCCTGGGAGTTATGGGTTCCGGTTACCACCGCTGCAAAGGTATAAGTACTGCCTTTCTGCACGGATGTGGTGATCGGGGTAACGGTAACTCCGGTTACGGTTACCGTTGCAGTGGTGACGGTAACTGTGGACGCTGCCGAAGGTGTGCCGTTTATGACGCAGCGATACTGGCTTCCGTTGTCGCTTGAATTCAGCGCGGCTGTCGTATAATAGGACAAGGTAGCGCTTGTAATATTGTCCCATGTACTGCCTGCGTCCGTTGATATCTGCCACTGGTAAGGGCCTGCGCCGTCCACGCCAAAGGTGATCGCGTTGCCGGCCTCCACTGTCGGGTTCATCGGCAATATAGAGGGCTTCACCGTGACGACGACAGTATCCGTGTTTACTGCAGAGCTCACTCCATACAATGTATTTGTGATGACACAACGGTACTTTTCATTACTATTGCCGCTGGAAAGCGCACCAGTGGTATAGGTTGCGGAAGTAGAGCCGGTACCGTCAGTCACGTTCGTCCATGTGGTCCCGTCGGTGGATTTCTGCCACTGATAGGACAGGGCACCGCCATCTGTTACTGCCGCCGCTGCATGGAAGGTAACGGTATCTCCGGAGGTTACCGTCTTGCCTGAGGCCTGTGTGGTGATCTCCGGGGTCTTCGGCTTGAATGGAATGGGAAAGCCCCTATTCACGCCGGTAACATATGCCCAGGGAAAAAGTTCTACATCCTGTGTTAATACTGGAGTTGTATATTGTTCTGAACCGGAGGAATTATATGTATTTCTATACGTTCCTACAGCGCTTCGGCCGTTGTTCAGGGCATCCAGGAAAGTATTTGCTGTCTTTTTTGCATCGAGCCAGCTTGTTGTATCATTATACTGGATCGACGCGTTCGTTTCTCCTTTCATTACTGCGGCACTGAGTCCTGTCGGCAGATATGCAGTATCAGAATAGCCTTTATTTTCGCTAAAATCACCCGGGGATGCGACTTCGGTTCCATTTACAGTATATGAGGCCGAGGTATTCCAGTAACAGTTTGTATATGGATAATCCAGCTC
>JAJUHD010000067.1 GCA_029268085.1 Bacillota bacterium
GATACAGCATTGTCTTTGTTGAAAAAGCTGTTGGAAATGTGGAAAACCGTTGAAAACACTATATTGATAATTCAAGGTTCTGGGAATAATCTTAAGTAATGTAATGAATATGCATAATACCAGTAAACCTGTAAAGTTTAGTTGTTGCAAATAATGAAACAACAAAAAAATATCTTGACAGGGCGAGGCGCCGGAATAATGCCGTTTGCCAGTCCATATAGTGTTACTGACATGAGCTTGGACAGTGTTAATTATGGAGGCGGACAATGAAGAGATTATTGATTGCGGCTATCATCACGGCTTTGATTTCGGCCAAAGCCATGGCCATCGAACCGGTCGGAGAGGAAACGCTGACGATACCGGTTCCGTCGGCTGTACTTATGGAAAAGACGACCGGCGAAGTGATATACGAAAAGGACTCGCATACAAAGAGAGCCCCCGCCAGCGTCACGAAGATTATGACGCTTCTGCTAGTAATTGAGGAAATTGATGCCGGACGTCTTACGGAGGACGATACTGTCGTCTGCTCGTCTCACGCCGCTTCCATGGGAGGCAGCCAGATATGGCTGGAGGAAGGGGAACAGATGACGGTTGGCGATATGCTGAAGGCCGTATCGGTAGTCTCGGCTAACGACTGTGCGGTTGCGCTCGCGGAACACATAGCGGGGTCAGAGGAGGGCTTCGTCAACAAAATGAATGCCCGCGCCGCCGAGCTCGGCATGAACGATACGCACTTCGTCGACTGTACGGGTCTTACGGATGACCCGACGCATCTCACAACAGCGTACGACATTGCGCTTATGTCGAGAGAGCTTATAAAACATGACCGCATAAAGAAATATACGACGATCTGGATGGATACGCTGCGAAACGGCGAAGCGGAGCTCGTTAATACAAACAGGCTGATCCGCTTTTACAAGGGTGCGACAGGTCTTAAAACCGGCTTCACAACAACAGCGATGTACTGCCTTTCCGCGACGGCCGAAAGGGACGGGACTGAATACATTGCCGTTGTCATGCACGGAGCGACCTCCGACGAACGGTTTGAAAGCGCGAAAACTCTTTTAAACTTTGCCTTTGCGAACTATGCGATGTGTCCGCTTAGAAGCCCAAAGCCGCTTCCGCCCGTGCTGGTGTCACTGGGTAATTGCGACAGCGTACAGCCGGTCTATGGAGGGAAAGAGGGTCTGCTGATGGAAAAAAGCAAGCTCGGAGAGCTGAATTACGAGTTTGACTTGCCGGACACATTGGAGGCCCCGATCTCAGAGGGCGAAACTCTGGGAGAAATGATCGTCTATTCCGGAGATACCGAGCTTGCCCGCGTCCCGCTTCTCGCGGGAAGCGAAGTAAAAAAGCTGACCGTGATCAACTTCTACGGGAAGATGCTTTCAAGACTCTTTGGTGGGTAATTATTTCCACTTGTTGCCTAAAATTTGTGATTATTGAGTTGCCGTATCCCACAAATACATAGATTTCACTAAATTTTGCTTGATATAGACATCAAAATGTATTAAAATACAAAAACATAAAATCTGCGGAAAAGAATGGAACAAAATCCAAACAAAAGAGGCGCTTTTAATGGTCAAAGTAGATTTATCCGGCGCAAAGGACTTTTTCGGGCCGGTTGGTCCCGACTACTCTATGATCTCGGACGCTCACAGGAAGCTCTTTGAGCATTCAGGTGAGGGTTCGGAATATACTGGGTGGCTGGATCTGCCCGTGCGCGTTCTTCAAAACGAGCTGAAGTCGATCCAAGCCTGTGCTTCAAGGATACGCTCAAATTCCAAGGCTCTTGTCGTCATCGGCATCGGCGGCTCGTATCTGGGCGCGCGGGCGGCGATCGAGCTTCTTCGTTCTCCGAACTATAACCTTATTCCAAAAGATACGCCCGATATTTTCTTCATGGGCAACGGGCTTTCCGCGGCTGCTATCAATGAGACGATCCAGCTTATAGGAGACAGGGACTTCACGGTCAACGTAATTTCCAAGTCAGGCGGTACGCTTGAACCTGCGCTCTCGTTCCGCGTATTTAAAAGCCTTCTTGAAAAGAAATATGGTCCGGCGGCGAAAAAGCGCATCATTGCGACAACTGACGAGAGAAAAGGCGTCCTGCACGATATGGCGGTCAGCGAAGGCTGGGAGCGCTTTATTGTTCCCGAAGATGTGGGCGGCAGATATTCCGTGCTTTCTGCGGTCGGGCTGCTTCCGATGGCGGTTGCCGGAATCGATATCGAAAAGATACTGCAATGTGCAGTAAACGAAATGCACGATCTTGATCTGCGCTCTGTCGAGAATCCCGCATGGCTTTATGCGGGCGCGAGGCAGCACCTGTACGTAACCGGCAGATCTGTCGAAATACTCGCCTGCTATGAACCCTCGTTCCGTTTTATGGCGGAATGGTGGAAGCAGCTTTTCGGCGAAAGCGAGGGCAAAAACGGTATCGGTATTTTTCCTGCTTCCGTCGAATACACCGCCGACCTGCACTCAATGGGGCAGTATATTCAGGACGGTCCCAGGAGACTGATGGAGACGGTCGTATCTTTTGAGAGCACGGGGCAGAACCTTAAAGTGCCCTTTGAGCTTGGCGACAGGGATAAGCTCAATTATTTGGCGGGCCGCGATTTCGGCGAGATTTCCAAGACAGTCGCCAGGGCGGTCGCCTCCGCCCACATAAAGGGCGATGTGCCGAATATTTCAATAAGCGTTCCGAAGAAGGACGAGGAGGGCTTTGCGGCTCTGGTCTGCTTCTTTGAGATGAGTTGCGCGCTTTCCGCCTATGTCTCGGGAGTTAACCCTTTCAATCAGCCGGGTGTTGAGGCGTATAAGAGCAATATGTTCAAGCTGCTCGGTCAGGAACAGGCATAAATATTGAGGGAGAGCCATGCGCGGCTCTCCCTTCTGATATTCCGACATTAATCATTCAAAACAAACATTGAAGTTCTTTAAGAGTTATGTTAGTATTATTTAAAGGTGAGGAGAGACAAACCGGACACGGTTTTTGCCAGTCAATTACACCCCATGCGGCGTTAACCTTCTTGCCTTAAGCAATCACCACGTTTTTCGGAAATACTTTTAGGAGGGTGTTTATCATGGTTAAGTTAATCGTCGGCTCAAAGGGAACCGGCAAAACCAAAAAACTAGTTGATCTGATCAAAAAGGCTGTCGAGGAAGAAAATGGCAATGTCGTATGTTTGGAAAAGGACAAGAACCTCACTTATGACATTCCATACACGGCTCGTCTTATACACGCCAGCGACTACAGCTTCGGGTCAATGGAATATTTCAAGGGCTTTATAAGCGGACTTCATGCTGCGAACTACGATATATCTCATGTTTTCATCGACAATCTCCTAAAGATTCTCGACGAACCTGATTTGGACAAGGTTGCTGCGCTTCTGGACGAGCTTGATGCTTTCGGAAAAAAGGAAAACATCAATTTTACGGTTACTGCAACAGTCGACCCCGAAACGGTCGGCGATAATATAAAGAAATACTGCTAGTATTTGAAAACGGCTGCCGTGCTTTTCACGGCAGCCGTTAGTATTTCGAGCTCAATGAAGGACGGTACAGAGCTTTTCCCTTGCGCTCTTTATCCCGTCACAGAGCGCGTTCACATCATCCTCAGTTGTAAATCTGGAAAAGCTGATGCGCAGCGCGCCGTCGATTACGTTGTTCGGCAGGCCGAGCGCCTCCAGAACGTAACTCCTGCCGCCTTTTTTACAGGCCGAGCTTTTTGAAACGCAGATGCCCATGCCATCCAGATAATTCATTATGACCTCGCTCTTATAGTTCGGAAGCGATATGCTGAGGATATGGGGCGCCTCGCCGTAAAGGATCAGAAGGCCATCGTTTTCCGAAGTGAGCCGCCTGACGGCAAGCCCTTTCAGTTCCGCCATCTTTTTATGCGATTCCTCAAAGAGACTGCTGCCAAGCTCGGCCGCCTTCGCAAACGCCGCAATCTGGGGAATGGCCTCGGTACCGGAGCGCTTTCCTAACTCGTGACCTCCCCCGAATATCAGGGGAGAAAGGTTGATAGCCTTAGTGCCGCCCCTTACATACAGAGCGCCTATTCCCTTAGGCGCGTGTATCTTATGACCGCTGATGGAAATCATGTCCGCTCCGAGGGTTTTCGCTGAAAACGGAACCTTGAGAAAACCCTGAACGGCGTCCGTGTGCAGAAGCGCGGCGCTGCCGCTTTTTTTTAGGGCCTGCGAGATCGCACTAATATCAGTAACGCCGCCTGTTTCGTTGTTAACTAGCATCAATGAAATCAGAACGGTATCATCGCGCAGAGCGTCCATAACAGCGCCGACAGAGATGCTGCCGTCCTTTTCGGGCTTGAGCCTTGTAACATCAAAGCCTCTTTTCTCAAGAATGTCTAACGGCCGCAGAACAGCCGCATGCTCAACTTCGGAACTGATTATGTGCTTCCCGCGGCGCTTCATGAGCTCCGCACCGGAGAAAATTGCCCAGTTGTCGCTTTCTGAACCGCAGGAGGTGAAAAAAACCTCTTCGGGCTTTGCACCGAGAGCTTTGGCGAGCGTCGCTCTGGATTCCTCAAGAACCGTTCTCGCCTCACGGCCGAGCTGATGCGTCGAGCTCGGGTTTCCGAAGCCTTCAGTCATCATTTTATAAGCTGCGTCGGCCGCCTCTGTGCAGACTCTTGTGGTTGCTGCGTTATCAAGATATACAGTCATGCCTGTCATTCCTTTAGTTTACTTAGAGCAGATTAGGTATTATAATAACATAATAATTAAACAGCCGATTAAAACTATGCGCGAGCCGACAGGGTCGGCGTATGGTTATTATATCCCCAAATTATCCAATAGACAAGGTGGACCTATGAAATATAAGATTGCTACCCTCGGGTGCAAGGTAAATCAATTTGAAACGCAGGCTCTTGAAACTATGCTTCAAAGACGCGGTTTTTTAGAAGCGGAGAGTGATGAAACGGCTGATGTCGTCATCGTTAACACCTGCGCCGTAACTGCGGAAAGCGGAAGGAAGTCCCGCCAGATGATCAGGAAGCTGGAAGCTGAGAACCCAGGTGCGCTGGTCGCTGTCTGCGGCTGCTTTTCCCAGCTTTCACCCGAAGAAGCCGCGTCGCTGGGCGCTGATGTGGTTCACGGAAGCGGAGAAAAGGAGCGTTTTGCCGACGATATTGAAAAAGCCCTTGCCGAGAAAAATAAAATTGTATGGACGGACGACACGTTTGCGCGCCGAATTATGGAGGAGCTTCCATCCGGCGCGGTGGAAGGGCGCACCAGAGCCATGCTGAAAATACAGGACGGCTGCGCGAACTTCTGCACCTACTGCATCATACCTTATACAAGAGGCAGAGTGCGCAGCCTGCCGCCGGAACGCTGCGCCGCGCAGACCAAAGAATTGTCGGAACGCGGCTTCCGTGAGCTGGTCATAACCGGCATCGAGATCGCCTCCTACGGGCGCGACCTTGAACCGAAACGTACGCTCGCGGACGCAATCGAGGCGATAGCGTCAGGAGCAGGAGAGATGCGCCTGCGCCTGGGCTCGCTGGAGCCGACGGTTATAACCGAGAATTTTGCGGCAAGACTTAAAGCGACCGGCAAGGTCTGCGACCACTTCCACCTCTCCCTCCAGAGCGGGTGCGACGAAATACTGAAGCGCATGAACAGAAAATATGATACTGCAAGGTTCTATGAAGCGGTTGAGATACTCCGCAGATACTTTCCGGATTGCGGAATGACAGCAGACCTCATTGTGGGCTTTCCGGGCGAGACGGAGGAAAACCATGCGCAAACGCTTGACTTTATAAGAAAATGCGGCTTTTCCTCAATGCACATTTTTCCGTATTCCAAAAGACCGGGCACAAAGGCTGCGGCGATGGAAGGCCAGCTTACGAACGCTGTAAAGGCGCGAAGGGCCTCTGAGGCGCAGAAAGCGGCTCTGGAGATGGAAGACGCGTTTCTTCAGTCCTGCATTGGCAGAAAATTGTCTGTCCTGTTTGAAACGGAGAAAAATGGAGTGTCCGTAGGTCACGCAGCCAATTATACTCAAGTGTGCGTACACAATGGACACCTTCGAAAAGTTGTTAAAAACGTCGAAATTACCGGCGTTTTAGACAAAATGCTTGTAGGTAAAATTGTTTGACTTTAGGAGACTAAAGGCTTTATAATTTGTTTGACATTATTCTGACGAACAGGATCAATGAAAATTTGCATGGAGGTAATTCAATGAAAAGAGAAGAAGTCTTCAATTTCTCCGCAGGCCCTTCCGTACTGCCCACTGAAGTTCTTGAGATTGCCGGAAAAGACATACTCAATTACAACGGCAGCGGAATGTCAGTTATGGAAATGAGTCACCGCAGCAAAGTTTATCTCGAGATTTTTGAAAGTGTGAAGTCAAAAATGAAGTCAGCGCTTTCAGTTCCGGAATCACACGAGGTTTTGTTTTTGCAGGGCGGAGCTTCATTGCAGTTTTCAATGATCCCCATGAACCTTATGGGAGAGCTTGGAAAGGGCGCAGCGGATTACGCCGTAACCGGCAACTTCGCTAACATCGCTTATAAGGAAGCAAAGAAATACGGCGTGATAAATGTCGCCGCGTCCTCCGAAGATAAGAACCATAGCTACATTCCGAAACAGTCCGAGCTCAAGTTGAACCCTGAAGCGGACTATTTTTACTATTGTGCAAACAATACCATCTATGGAACCGAATGGCAGTATGTCCCCGAAACGGGCAGCGTGCCCATCTGCTGCGACATGTCTTCAAATATACTTTCAAAGCCGGTTGATGTTTCCAAGTACGGCATCATCTTTGCCGGAGCGCAGAAGAACATGGCTCCCGCAGGGCTTACGGTTGTTATTATCGACAAGAGCCTTGCGGGCAGGGAAATGGCATGCACGCCTCTTATAATGAGCTACAAGACAATGATCGACAACGACTCGATGTATAACACCCCGCCGTGCTGGAACATCTATATTCTTGGACTCGTGCTTGATTGGCTGGAAAAGCAGGGCGGCGTCGCCGGCATGGAAAAGATTAAGAGGGAAAAAGCTAAGCTGCTCTATGATTTCCTTGATGAGAGCAAAATTTTCAAGGGGCACGCCGAACCTGATTCGCGCAGCGACATGAACGTCACCTTCCGCACCGGAGACGAGGCGAAGGATGAAGAGTTCTGCAAGGGTGCGGCCGCTAAAGGCTTCTTGAACGTCAAGGGTCACCGCAAGGTCGGAGGCATGAGAGCTTCGATCTATAACGCCATGCCAAAGGAGGGCATTGAGAAGCTCGTCGAATACATGAAGGAATTTGAGGTAAAGAACCGTGTATAAGATAAAGACGCTCAACAAAATTTCGCCGCTTGGGCTTGATATCGTTATGGAAAGCGGGATAGGCATCGACGATGCCGCAGAAGCTCCCGACGCTATATTGGTCCGCAGCGCAGATATGAACGCGATGGAATTTAATAAGAACCTTCTCTGCATTGCAAGAGCGGGAGCGGGGACAAACAACATCCCAGTCAGCCGCTGCGCGGAGCAGGGTATCGTAGTTTTCAACACTCCCGGCGCGAATGCCGAAGCCGTCAAGGAGCTTGTCATATGTGCGCTTTTGATGGCTTCCCGCGACGTCGTAGGCGGTATTGAGTGGGTGCGCAGCATCTCCGATAAGGGCAGCGAGATCCCCGCAATGGTTGAAAAGGGCAAGTCCAGCTTTACAGGCCCGGAGATTATGGGCAAGACACTCGGAGTTGTAGGCCTCGGGGCGATCGGCGCGAAGATCGCGAACACCGCGCTTGAGCTCGGCATGAATGTCTACGGGTATGACCCATTCCTTTCGGTTGACGCAGCGTGGAGGCTTTCAAGCCAGGTAAAGCATGCGACCGATATTGATACTATCTACCGCAACTGCGACTATATTACGCTCCACGTTCCTTATATCAAGGATAGCACGCACCACATGATAAACAAGGAAGCCTTCGCAAAGATGAAGGACGGAGTGCGCATAATTAACCTTGCGCGGGCGGAGCTTGTCTGTGACGAGGACCTTCTGGACGCGATAGACTCGACGAAGGTTGCCCGTTATGTTACGGACTTCCCAAATGCCGTTACTGCAAAGTCCCCGAACACTATCCCGATGCCGCATCTCGGGGCCTCTACTCCCGAAAGCGAGGAAAAATGCGCGATTATGGCGGCACAGCAGACTGTTGACTATCTGCTCAACGGCAATATAAAGAATTCGGTAAATCTCCCAAACGTGACCATGGACCGTATGGGTGCGAGCAGGATATGCATAATCCATCGCAATGTTCCGCGCATGCTGAACAATTTCCTTGACCTGATAGGTCAGGCAAATATTAACGTTGCGCACATGATCAACGCGCCGAAGGGCGAAAACGCTTACACGATCATTGATACGGATGAACCGGTCGGAACGGAGATACCAGAGACCATCGCAAAATCTCCTGACGTTTTCAGAGTCCGCGTCCTGTAAGAGATTCAAAATCCAAAAAGCCGGTTTCCGTAAGGAGGCCGGCTTTTTTGGATGTAAAAGTTACAAAAAATTATAGGAAATTACAGGAAACACTCGTTAACTATTGAAAAAATGGCCGAATAATGATATACTATCCAAAATTATGTAAACAAATTGTCAAAAAGGGGCTGTTGTTGATGCTTCGTAAGGCGATAAGTATACTGACGGCGGCGGTCATGTGCATATGCATGCTGCCGGTATCGGGCTTTGCGAGCGGAAGCGCATGGAAACAGGGAAACAGCGACCTGAATATACGGAATGGCGGCGTGATGCTGGTAAACGGCAATGATTTTTATTTCGCGCAGGACGGCATTTTTGTACAGACGGGAGAAAATGTCCGCGCTCTTTCAGCCGACGATGCCAGAAACCTTAACCTTTATGACGGGTATCTTTATTATACCGTTGGTACGGAGATACGCCGCATACCGTCAGAGGGCGGCAGCGCCGAAACCGTTTTTGAAGCGGACGCCGGTATCGTACAGCTATATCTTGTAAACGGAGCGTTTTTGTATCTTTCGGGCGGGACTGCATATGAAAAGAAAGAGGGCGGAAGGCCTTTTAAAATCAGCTCGCTTTCTGATATCAAGGGACTCATCCCTACGCAATACGGCAACATTTATCTTACTGGAGAGGCTCTAAACTATACCCTCTGGGCGGGCGAAAACCGGATTCTGACAGGCGTTTCCTCCTGTTATACGGACAGCGACTATCTTGCCGTCCAGATCGACAATGAAAACTACATGATCGAGCTTGAAAGGCTTTTTAACGGTTTCGACGCTAAAAAAGACCTTCTTGATTTTAATATACACGGAACGGTTTCGCTTTACGCGCTTTTGAGTCCCGACAATGAGAACATAATAAGCGAATATAACGATAACAACGAGCTCCAGTGCGACTTTAAAGCGCTGCTACGCGAAGCGGGGCTTACGAGCAGCAAAGCTTCGCTAATGGAAACTACGCCGGGTTCCGACGCAGCTGCGGCGGTAATACCGGAAGTGTCCGAGGGCCAGAGAAACATCGTTAAGCGCGCGCGCCAGCTGACAGAGATAAAGTGGACGCCGCTCGAGGATATTACCCAGTGGGGTTATTACGGGACCTTCAAGGCGGAAACTACATACACCGGTGTTCCTTACGGGCAGCCAGTGACTGCCAACGGATATATAGGCTATGGAATCTCAATCGAGGGCTTTGCCTCGGCAGTGCTGGACAATACGAGCAGGCTTTATACTTCTTATTCGACCTACAACAAGATCGCACCCTTTTATTCGACCGACTGCAGTGGATATGTTTCCTATTCGTGGGGGCTGACAAGCAGAAAAACTACATATTCCTTGGCGGATGTGGCGGAAAAAGTCGGAGATCAGAGCCTATACAGCCTTCAAGTGGGAGATTGCCTCAATAAAACAATTAACCATACCGTGCTTATCTCAAACCTTACATATGACGCAAACGGCAATATCATCGGTTTGCAGGTTATGGAGCAGACTCCTGTTATAACAAGAGTTACGAACTACGGGGAAGGGCAGACAAGGTCGCTCGCAAGCTTCCAGTCCTATTATCTCAACAACGGCTATGAGATCTACAGGAACCCGAACAGGAACAGCGTTACATATACCCCGAGTCCTGTTGTCCCGCTTGACGGCGAAACTGTAGCAGGGCAGAAGGAAGCGGCTCCGAAGCCTCATACCACTTCATTCATCGGAGGCAAGACCGTGACTCTCTCGAGCGACACGGCGGGCGCGGCAATATATTACACACTCAACGGCTCGATGCCGACATCGGCGAGCACGCCTTACAGCGGTGCGATAACGGTATATGATACGACAAAGCTGCGCGCGATCGCAGTTTCGGGAAATTTCACAGACAGTACGATTTTGGAATACACTATCAAGGTACCGCAGTCTGCTGCGCCGACTGCATCCGTTGAAAACGGAATGAGCTCCGGAAACCTTATATCGTCCGGATCACAGATTAAGCTGAACTCGGATAAAGGCTCGACGATTTACTATACTACGGACGGTTCACAGCCGACGACATCGAGCAAGGTCTATTCTGCGCCGATAACGCTGACGCAGGACACTACTCTCAGGGCGATTGCGGTGGCTCCGGGAATGAAGCAAAGCGAGACTGCGACATTTACCTACCGTATCGGCGCGGTATACACTATAACGGCTTCAGCACAGTCAGGCGGCAGTATAAGCCCGTCCGGTGCAAGCTCCGTTCTTGCGACCGGATCGAAAACCTACAGCATTACTGCGTCGAACGGTTATGCGATAAGCGACGTACTCGTAGACGGAGCCTCTGTCGGCGCGGTCACGAGCTATACCTTCCAGAATATAAGCGCAAATCATACGATTTCAGCAACATTTAAATTCACGGCGCAGATTCCCTTTACGGATGTTAGTCCCAATCAATGGTTTTACGATGCGGTCAATTTCGTCTACGCAAAGGGTCTTTTCAACGGCACGGCTGAAACGGCCTTTTCTCCCGATCTGAATATGTCTCGAGGAATGTTCATAACCGTTCTCGGAAGGTTTGCGGGTCTTCCCTCCGGCCTCACTTCGGGTATAGGGCTTGTAACAGCGACGGGAGTCAATATTCGATCAGGACCTTCGACAAGCACTGATGTCGCGGGCTTTATCTCCAATAAAAACACAGTTGTCCAGATAACTTCCGTGAGCGGCGACTGGTACGGCGTCAAGTACGGGACAGTGGCGGGCTACATCAGAAAGGACTTAATTAAGGCTTACAGCGGGACATATACCGATTTGCCGACTGGGATGTATTACAGTCCCTATGCCGAGTGGGCTGCCCTTACCGGAATTGCGGACGGCGTTGCCGGAAACACATTCGCGGCAAACGCCGACATTTCCCGCGAGCATATGTGCATGCTTCTTTACAATTACGCCGTTAAATACGGAAAGACTCTGCCTATGACAAATGAGAAGGCTGTGTTTGCGGACGATTCCTCGATAAGCGCGGGAGCGAAGACTGCGGTCTACGCTTTGCAGCAGGCGGGCGTGATAAACGGAATGGGCGACGGCACGTTCTCGCCGCAGGGTACGGCGACACGCGCGCAGGTCGCGCAGATCTTCATGAAATTTGTAAATTCAGTTGGCTGAACGAGTACAATAAAGATAAATACAGTGCCGCCGTACCGAAGGAAGATGTTTCCCGGTCCGGCGGCATTTTTATATTAAAGTTTACAAAATGTTCGACACATAGCAGTAGATTGTGTTATTATATGAGCAGCACTTTTGAGGGGATATAGCTAATGGCTTTACGCGCATCGGCAAAA
>JAJUHD010000068.1 GCA_029268085.1 Bacillota bacterium
AGTCAGTTCTTCCTCATCCGAATTAACAATCGGCTCAACGTTTTTGGACGCATCTATGACGATAAGGAGAGGATTTTCCGCGGCGGCTACGGCGTCTTCCGTCCACGTTTCCATGCCGAGCCCGTTATAGACGAAGACCTGTGCCTCACTCAGGGCCACTAGGTCCTGCGCCTTCGGCTCAAAGTCGTGTGGCTCCGTTCCATCCGGTACGATGGTCGATACTTCGACTTTGTCTCTGCCCACGGCTTGCACGAACTCGCTAAGCGCGTTAAACGTGACCGAGATTTTCACCTTCCCTGCCGCTTTCTCGCCGGATTCTTTATTTCCGCAGGAGGCAACGCTAAAGAGCAATGTAAGGCAAAGGAAAATCAAAGCACTTCTCTTAAACATTTTTCAGCCCCTCTGAATTTCTACTTGCAAATGATTCGCATTTGCATATAATAGATGATAGACTTGCGGATGCGAATTTGTCAAGAGTAAAAAGCGTGTTTTCCTTGAACAGACAGATTTTAATACAATTGCGGTGATTAAAAATGATAAAGGCAGAAAACCTTTCTTTTTCATATAACGGTTCAAGTCCATTCGTACTCAACGGACTTGAACTTACAATAAAAAACGGTGAATACGTTTCTGTGGTAGGTGACAACGGCTGCGGAAAATCAACGCTGATAAAGCTGATACTTAAATTTCTGAAGCCAACTTACGGCAACATCATAACAGATGCGAAAAGAATCGGCTATGTGCCCCAGAAAAGCGAGGCCTCGAATTCAGGTTTCCCGATAACGGTATTCGAGATGCTAAATTCTTACCGAAAGCTTTTGAAAGTCAAGGACAAGTCCGCAGTTGCGGAAAGTCTGCGGCAGGTAGGGCTATCGGAGCATTCCAACTCGCTTATGGGCAATCTTTCCGGCGGGCAGGCTCAGAAAGCGCTGATCGCCCGGGCGCTCATGGGGCAGCCCGACCTTCTCATACTTGACGAGCCATCCGCCGGAGTGGACATTGAAAGCCAAAGGGAGATTTATGCGCTGCTTAAAAGTCTCAATACCGAGCAGGGCATGACTATCGTTTCCGTCGAGCATAATTTGGATGCCGCGATTTCAAACTCGACGGCAATCTTCCACCTGCGAGGCGGAAATGGGCATTTTTGTACGCCCGAAAAATACTCCGCTGAATATCTGAGGAGGGACAGTCGCCATGCTTAGTTTCGGCTTTATGCAGAACGCGTTTTTTGTGTCTCTGTTTATATCGGTGCTGTGCCCGTGTATCGGTGTTTTTCTCGTCCTGCGGCGGTATTCGATGATCGGCGACACGCTTGCGCACTCTTCCCTGGCGGGCATTACGATAGGGCTTCTCTGCAACCAGAACCCTGTGCTCGGCGCATTCCTGTTCACGTCAATCTGCGGCGCGCTCATTGAATTTTTGCGCAGATACTTCAGAAAATATACCGACCTCATACTTACGATCGTACTTGCGCTGAGCGTCGGCACGGCTATAACTATCATGAGCTCCGGCAAGCTCCATACAAGCGCCGATTCCTTCATGTTCGGCAGCATTCTGACCGTGACAAAGGCAGACATGATAATGGTCATGGTTCTAAGCGTTATCTCAGTTCTCACACTTGTTTTTCTCTATCACAAGATGGTCTATATCGCCTATGATGAGGAGGCGGCAAGGGTCGCGGGCGTTAAGACGGGGCTTATTAATTATGTTTTCTTCGTTCTCGTCGCTTCCGCAATCTCCGTTTCGATCAGAATCGTAGGCGTTCTGGTGCTCAGCTCAATGATCGCGCTCCCTGTCGCAACTTCGCTGCAGCTCGAAAAAGGCTTTAAAACGACGCTGATATTCTCGGTCGTTTTCAGCATGATCGACATCATATCGGGCCTGTTTATTTCGTATTACCTGAACGTTGCACCCGGCGGCTTTACGGCGCTGGTTTCTGTCTTCGTGCTTGTCACCGTGATGGTAGGAAAAAAGATATACTTCAGCGCAAAAGCCGCTCCAAAGCATAAGTCAAGGGGTGTTTAGATGAAAGAAAATACATCGGCATGGCCTGCAGGAATTAAAAAAACCAGACAAAGAAAGTGCGTTTTTGATGTGCTGGAACAGGCGGAAACGCCGCTCAGCGCGCCCGAAATCTATAA
Organism: Bacillota bacterium; assembly: GCA_029268085.1. Lineage (GTDB taxonomy): Bacteria > Bacillota > Clostridia > Oscillospirales > Oscillospiraceae > UBA2658. Next base: position 2,142 of record JAJUHD010000068.1, read on the forward strand.
CAGGGTACGGAACGCGGACGCATCCGTCTGGCTTTCAACCGTCTATAGGATACTCGACCACTTCGTGAGCGAGGGGCTTGCCGCCAAAACCTCCGTTATGGACAGCAGCATGGCGCTCTATGAGCTAAACCGCAACCGGCACAAGCACTATGCAGTCTGCGTGAACTGCCACAAGGTCGTCGAACTCACAAACTGCCCGATGGAGAAATTCGAACCGGAAATTGCCGAAAGCGATTTCCGTGTGCTGGGCCATCGGGTCGAGATGTACGGCTACTGCAAGGACTGCGACAAGAAAATGTCGGGGATTCACTAATCGCGAAATAAGCAGAGTATATAAATGCTTCGGTTCAAGGCAAACTATAGAGAAATTTGTATCGGAGGCCGGAGCATGAAGAAATTAATTGTAACCGCCGTTATTTTATCGATGCTGACAGGGCTTTTGCCCGTCTTTGCAGCAGCTGCCGACGGCTCGACGCGTAAAACGTGTGATCAGGATACAGATATCTATAGAAGCCTATCCTTAACGCTTCTTTCCCCGTATGTCGATAAAGCCATCGGTGATTTTTATGATGAGTATATGACGTATCTGCCGCGGGAAGACACATGGTTTTATCAAATTCTGAGTATTGAAAGACCGCATCCGGGTGATTATTCATATATCATAAAACTTGAAGTTCTGCCTTATGTCGGGCCGCATCTGAGCGTCGGGCGAGACCATATCACGCTGAAAACCGATCTGAGCGGAAAAGTTATGGTCGAAAAGTTTGAACATCTGGAAAGTTATGAGCTGCCTCCTCACTATCAGGACATTATTAAAAAGAAGCTGCCGGGCACATGATAAAGAAGAACTTAGTCAGCGATAAACGAAGCGGGAGCCATTTATTTAATGGTTCCCGCTTTTTATATGAAGAAAACCTCGGCTCACGCTTCGGCTCTCCGTCTCCTTGTACCGATAAGGTACGCAGCGAACCCCAAAATCGTCAGCGCTATGCCCGCCGCCCAGTAGACCGGTATATATACCGAGGCCGTGCCGTAAATGTCCAGAACTCCTTTTATACAGCTTCCGGCCGCAAGCGTTGCAATCCCCGAATTATACAGCCTTGATGCCGCCCTCGAAGGACACGGAATTTTTGGCGCAAGACCCAATACCGCGTAAGGCAGAACGCCTCCTAAAAACGGGAACAAGAACAGGCATACCATAAAGTTTGAATACACGCCGTGGCTGAAACGCTCGTAGACCGCGCTGAAAAGTCCGCAAAACAATGTTATGGAGAAAAATATCAGCGACGTCCTGCGCATCTGCTTCTTTTCAGGACTGGTAAGCGATGCAGACAATGTCGCTCACGCTCCTTTCAGATATTTGTTTTCCGTTTGTAGTCGGATTGTTGATAACGGCGCCGTTAAAAACCATCGTCGAACTGCCGCCGCCGTCAAGGTTATAGGCGGTCGTAACGCCGAGGCCCTGCATGAATTCCGCAAGCTCACTTAAAGACAGCCCCGCGCTTTCGCTTGTGCGCCCGTCGGAAACGACCAGAACATAGTGCAGATCGTCAATGATGCCGATCGCTGTCCGTGGATTGCTGGCCTTCGCCTTGCCGACCTCCTCGCCCGGCGACACGGAAATTTCGCCGTTCTCTACAAGTCCCGGGCCAAAGGACAGCACCTGCATTGCTCCCTTTGCAAGCAGCTCCTCGGCTGTGACGGAACCCTCTGTTACAATCTCGAACGAGCCGTCCTCATAGATAACCAGATCCTCCTGCGAGGCATCCGACACTGTGTCCCTGTATATCTTGCCGTTGCGTATAACATAGCCGCTGTTCTGCGCGCCGTAGAAGTCGCCGTTTACAGCGAGTATGGCGCTATTTTCCGAGGCGATCTCAGATGTTTTTTCAGTAATATTCCTGCCGTAGGTATTTTCCGCAAAAGCCGTTTTAAGATAGGAAGCGTCGGAAAGTGTAATATCCGCAACGTAGATGTCCGTGTCATATTCGCGGTAGGTTGTTATCTTAATGCTGATGTTATCGTCGCTGTACGAATTCTCCGAAACGACGGCGGCAATACTTGATGCCGTACTGCCGTTTGAATCCGCCGACACCGCTGCGGAAGCCGTCTGTCCCGAATCGCCGGCAGCGCCGCCGTCCGGCTCGACAACATAGGCACGGGGTATCACAAAGGTATCGAGTAAAACAAAGGCAGTAAACAGGATTAGAACGGCCGAATAAAGCTTTGTCCAAAGGCTTGCTTTTCTTTTGGTATTCATACGGATGTCTCCGTTTCCGCCATGCTCCCGGAATTCCCGCTCTCAGGCTTTTTTGCAAAGATTAGGAACTTCTGTACAAGCCAGCTCAATGTGAAGAATGTAATTTCGGCCAGAAGCTTCGCGGCATATTCGTTGACGCCCAGATTGCTCACGAGGAAGCTCAGGAGCATCGTGTTTCCGGCAAGTATGCAGGCCGCCAGCAGAAAATACTGCGCCGCAGTCTTTGCAACGCTGTCCTTGCTTCTAAAAACAAAGCGTCTGTTGAGAGTGTAATTAACGGTCGAGCTCACGACCCTCGCGGTGATGTTTGAAAGCGGTATGCTTACCGCCGAGCCGAGACCGCCCGTTGCCGCTACCATGAGGCTATAGACCCCGTAATCAGCCGCGAAGCCTGTCAGCGATGCGGCGGCAAATTTGACGATATCACGGTAAATGATAAAGGAATCCTTAAATGTGCTGAAGTGTGAGCCTTCATTGTTGTTGAAATATATTGTTGAAATTCCAATCTCCCTGATTGGTATTCCGCTCCTCGCGCACTTCAGAAGCACGTTCATTTCATATTCGTACCTGTCACCTTCAACGCCTAACATAAAAGGTATAAGCGAAACATCAAAGGCGCGAAGTCCGGTCTGCGTATCGCTGACGTCAAGGCCCGTGACCTCGCGATATACAAAGCGGGTCACCGCGTTCCCTAAGCGGCTGCGCTTGGGAACCTCGCCGCAGAAGCGGCGGCAGCCGAGAACGAGGCTTCCCCTATCGGACGCGGCGGCTTCGGTCACTCTTATCGCATCTCCCACGCTGTGCTGTCCGTCTGCATCCATCGTTACGACGGTTGCGTTTTCGGAGAAATGCCTTTGGATAAATGAAAGGCCGGTTTTAAGCGCCCTTCCCTTTCCTTTGTTTGTTTCGTGTATCAAAACGTCCGCGAAGCGCTTTGCCGCGGAGAATATGCGCCTGTAGTTTTCGCCGCTCCCGTCATCGATGAGAACGATCCTGAAATGAGCGTCGCTGAGCTGTACGACCAGATTGAGCAGTTCGTCCGCAGGCTCATACGCCGGTATCAGAGCGATCCTTGTCTGTACCTGCTGCATTAAAGTCCCTCCTGTTCCTTAAAGAACACATGGTTCAGCTTATATGAGCTTATTTAATTACCGAAACCTTAATTCAGCCTAAAACCGACGAGGGCATAAATAAAATTCTGTAAACAACGAAAGCTCCGTATTCCGATGTGTCCGGAGCTTGATTTATTAAAAGCATGTTCAGATACCCAGATACTTTTTCTTGTCATTGGGGATAACCCAACAATAAGCCTTGTCCGATTCAGCGCACGAAGCGACAGAAAAAGCGGTGCCGGACAGGTATACTTTTTGATGTATACCGGCCCGGCGAACGCTTCTGTATTTTTTACTCTGCCTGATCTCTTTTCGGCACTTCAAACCCCGCACAGGTGCAGCGCCAGCCATGTGACGCCGGCTGCAGCCGCGCCCGCCGCTACAAAAAACGGCGCGGGGAGCTTTGACATGAAGCTCTTTACCGTCTTGTTTCTGCCCGAAACATAGGAATTTGCCACTCGCCGGGCCTCTTTCAGAACCGCCTCGCTGCTCGCGCCTCTGCTTTTTAAAACATCCTCGCGTATCACGAATATTGCCTCCTCAAAGTATTTATCCGGCGATTTTACCACGATAACTCTGTGCGAAACACCTTTTACCACATCAGAACCCCCTTGCGGCTCCATTTGTTCCCAGTTTAACCGCAGAAGAGAGCTATTATTCAGCTTCGGCACCCGTGATTTATCGAAAATCCTTCTTTTCTTATTCATGTTCCTTTCCGCGTTCATATTTAAGTCCTCTCGTCGACACGGACCGCCAGAACGGTCATATCGTCCTCGCATCCGAACTGCCGCACAGCCGCCCGCAGAGTCTCCTTCGCGAGGGTCTTCGTATCCACGCCGTCCGACGCTATGAGCATCTCGCGCAGCCACGCATCATTCTGTTCGACCAGCACGCCGTCTGACGCTATGAGCGCTATGTTGCCGGGTTTGAGCCGCATGCGTATGATGTCCGGCGCGCTGCCCTCTCCGGCGCAGATACCCGCAGCGAGACTCTCGCAGCGAACTCGCCTAATCGTCTTGCCGTTTTTCACGAAGGACGGAGCCGCACCGTATTTATAGAAGCAGGTTTCGCCTGTAAAGAGATCGACGCACATAAGGTCGATCGTGGAATAGCCCCATTCCTCTCCGTTTTTCAGGAGCAAAACTGAATTCAGGATCTTCATCGCTACCGCGGGATCGACTCCCGCCCGCAGGAAGGCCTCCAGAGTTTTCACTGCATTGATGCTTTCTCTCGCCGCATCCTCTCCGCTCCCCATCCCGTCCGCAAGAATTACGCAGAGTATGCCCTGATCGGTTTTGAAATATGTGCCTCTGTCGCCGCTGACGGGTTCGCCCTTTTTTTTGATGCCCGCGATTCCGACGCTCACAACCAGCGGCTCCGCTTCGAGGACGACGAGTCTTCTGTCTGAAATATCATCGTCTGCCGGCGGCTTGCAGAGCCTTACCCCAAGCACTCCCGAAAGGATCTCCAGATAGTTGCCCTGACGGAGCAGCGGACCCAGATGCCCGCTTTCGATAATCGCGCGGAGCCTCCCCCTGTTGTCGCGGAAAACCGAGACGTCCGCCTCGATGTCCATCGCCCGCAGGAACCTTTTCAGCCTGCGCTCGGCGAGCGGATCGGCACCCTTCGCGTAGTTCAGCTCTTTCGCTACGCCTTCCATAATGTCCGCAAGCTCTTTGTACTGCCCATACGCCGCTATGCGGTTTTCGTTAAGTCTGCTTCGGAACTGCCGCCTGTACATCAGCCCCCGAAGTTCGGAATTGACCGCCGAGATGAAATTATAGTAAAACAGGCACTTGTCCGTAAAGCGTTCCGCTAGGTCCTCCTTGACGAGCTTTCCACGCTTCATCATCGGTCCGGTCGCGTCGTTCATAATCGAAAGCGTGTCCATGAAATTTTTCTGCCAGCAATCCTCCTTGTTCTTGCAGTTTACGCAAACTGCCCCCGCAGCTCTGTCGAATACCGTTGCGATGTCGTTGTCATTTTCAGTACCCGTGATGCTCCTGAAAACCGTTCCGTAAAGTTCCCTGAACGCTGTGCTTATCTGTTCCGCGCGTGAAGCAGCATAGCGTCGCAGGCCGGATTCTCCTGTTCCCGGCACAGGGAGCTGGGCTATTCCTCCCACATATTCAAGAAGGCTGTCCGGCAGAAGCGCAAAAATAACGGTTGCCGCGAATACCTCGTACATGAGTTCGAGCCGCAGCACGCTTCCCCATGTCCAGAGCACCGCAACCGTATTCGCGATTATATAGCTGACAAGGAACATAAGCCGCCCGTGCTTAGAGAACGTACCGCCGATGAGTCCCGCAAAGGCGTAGGCCATCGAGAAAAAGACCTCTCCTCCCGAAGCCATGTCCATTGCAAGCCCCAGCGCGGTGCCTGCGGCGCAGCCCGGTAGCATTCCTCCCTTGAAAGCGGCTGTCAGAACGACGATCAGTGCAAGAAACCTTCCGACTGAAATTACGTTCATTATCGTTACCTGCGTAAGTGACATCAGGATACAGGAGAGCAGTACAAGAATGCTTATTGCCTGACGGCGCTCGGTTGCTTCGCTGCCGGTCTTTTGCGGGGTCAGCGCAATCGAGAAAAAATAAGTGGCGGCTCCGGCCATTACGACCTCCGAAAATACGCTGACGGCGCTCGGGAAGCTGTCAAGAAACTCATATGTATTCAGGAATGAAGTCGCCGCCGTTATCACCGATACCGCCGCGGGCATAAACCATGACTTCTTTATCGTTCTCGTATCCCTGAAAATAAATGCCACTGTAAACACAAGCGTTACCGTTGCGACATACTTTATCCCCCAATCAAAGCCGCCCAGCACAATATAGCTTATGCATGCACCGAGAAGACAGCATACCCCTCCCCAGTCCGCTCTTGCCCTGCCGACGATGGCGATGCCGAATGGCGCAAGATCCGTCATAACAATTGAACCCGACAACGCGAAGCCTAATACGAAATTGAGGATATATCCTCCCACGCTTTTTATCCGCGGGTCATCCCGCAGATGCATAAGACTGACTATTGCCGACCTCCTTTTTCCAACTTTTTGTTTGACCGCCATTATTATCCCTCCGTTCATTGATGTTGACATAATTATAATTATGTTACCTTGTGAACGAAGTCGTTCCGCGCTGCTGAAATCTACTTTTTTTGCGGTGGAAATAGCCGGAAATGGCAGAAAAATCCGGCGGCCTTTAAAGGCCGCCGGATTTGTTTTAATATTCCGCCGGAGGATTTTATCAGACATGAGCTCTAACATCGCCGGCAACCAGGCTTTCGCCCAGCTTATAGACATCGCCCGCGCCGACAGTAAGGATTATATCCCCTGGCTGAGCTGTCTTCCTAAGGTCATTTTCGATATCGGCAAAGGTTTTGAAATACCTAGAGCCGGGAATATTTTTTGAAAGATCGGAGGACGAGATGCCGAGCGTATTTTTCTCCCTCGCTGCATATATCTCCGCGAGATACGCAATGTCAGGACGGCGGAGCTGCTCAACAAAATCTTCGAACAGGGCCTTTGTCCTCGAATAGGTGTGGGGCTGGAATACGACGATCGTGCGCTTGTAGCCGAGTGGTTCAACCGCGTCGAGCAGGGCCTTCAGCTCGCCCGGATGATGCGCATAGTCGTCATACACATCCGCGCCGTTATATTTGCCCTTAAACTCAAATCGGCGGCCCGCTCCTGTAAAACCCGCAAGTCCATAGGTCACGGCGGTCGGGTCGATGCCGAGGCAGATCGCGGCGGCAGCTGCGGCAAGAGCGTTTTTGACGTTGTGCAGACCGGGTATACGGAGGCTCACATGGGTAAAAAGCTTTCCCCTGTACATAACGTCAAATTCTGTCTGTGCGCCCTTTCTGTCAACGTTTTCGGCATAAACGTCCGCCCTGTCGGTAAGACCGAAGGTAAAGAGCTCGCGGTTGAGAGGCTTCAAAGCGTCCATCGTGTTCTCGTCGTCCATATTTGCTATGATGTGCCCGTTTTCAGGCACCAGCGACGCAAACTTGCGGAAAGAAGCCTTTACGTCCTCAAGGTCCTTGAAGAAGTCAAGATGATCTGCTTCAATATTGAGTATCACGGCTATAGTCGGAGAAAAAGAGTGGAAAGAGTTATAATACTCGCAGGACTCCAGAATGATTGTGTCTCCCTTGCCGACCCTGTGCCCCGCGTGGAGCAGAGGCAGAGTGCCGCCAATCATAACGGTCGGGTCTTTCTGCGCGGCCATGAGGATGTGGGTGGACATGGATGTCGTTGTGGTTTTGCCGTGAGTACCCGCGATGCACAGCGCATTGTGATAGTCGCGCATGATGGCTCCCCATGCCTGAGTGCGCTCGAAAACAGGGATGCCTTTTTCGTGCGCAGCAATAATCTCCGGATTTTCATCATGCACTGCGGCGGTGCGTACAACGAAGTCGGCGTCTGGGGCTAGGTTTGCTGCATTGTGTCCGATATGGACATCTACCCCTATAGAACGCAGATGATCTGTCTTTTCGCTCTCGTTCATGTCGGATCCGCCTATTGCGAGTCCCATGCCGTTAAGCACCTCGGCGAGAGGGGACATTGACACTCCGCCGATGCCTATTAGATGTCCCTTTTTGCCGGGAACCAGATATTTTTCAAAACCTGTCATAGATCGGTGATCCTTTCGACAAACTGAGGAGAGCTGAACACAACACGCCTCGGCCATGATACACATTCGCTTTTGATATTGTTTGGTAACTAAATCGGTATTATAATACAACCATAGCATCAATACAAGTAAAAACATCACCGCAATGTTATATCCATTTTCTGTGGTTATAAACAATTAGCGCAAAGGAGAAAGTACGCAGTTGGGCAGGATCAACGCTCCGAAATATGTAATCAGCGTTCTGGAAAGGCTGGAGCGCCGCGGTTTTGAAGCCTATATGGTCGGCGGCTGCGTGCGCGACCTTGTTATGGGGCGCCGCCCCTGCGACTGGGACGTCTGCACCTCCGCCCTGCCCGAGGATGTCATGGCTGTTTTCCGCCGTTCGCACCCGACGGGACTTAAGCACGGCACTGTCACGGTCATCTCGCACGGCTCGCCGGTCGAGGTCACGACCTTCCGTTCGGACGGTGAGTACAGAGACCACCGCCGCCCCGAATCCGTCCGCTTCATTGCCGACCTTAATAGCGACCTTGAACGGCGCGATTTCACTATAAACGCCCTCGCCATGCCGCTTTCCGGCGAGATCCGCGACCCTTTCGGCGGAAGGCATGACATTGAAAAAAAGCTGATACGCTGCGTCGGAGACCCCGAAAAACGTTTTGACGAGGACGCGCTTCGAATGCTGCGAGCGTTCCGTTTTTCGGCTGTGCTCGGTTTCGGGATCGCGCCCGCGACCCTTTCCGCGATAAAAAGCAAGGCGCACCTTACGGAGGACCTCGCAAAAGAAAGGGTTCGCACAGAGCTTGAGAAAATATTGCTTTCGTACTCGCCGCAGGTCATATCCGACGTAATCGAATACGGCCTTCTACGCGGAATAGTTGCGGACAGTTCCGCTAAAGCCGAACTGTACCGGCTCGGAGGATTGCCGAAAAACCGCACTCTTCGCTGGGCGGGCTTATGCGCCCTGCTCCGAAGCGTCGGCGTCATTTCGGATACGGAAAGCTTCCTCACGGCGCTGCGGCTGGATTCCGCAGTGATACGGAACTGCTCAAAGGGCTGCGCCGCAGTTTCGGAAGGAGCGCCTAAGGACACCATATCGTGGAAGAGGCTCCTTGCCTCAAACGGAATGGAAACTGCATTATGCGCCGCTGCCGCCGCCGATGCGCTCTTCGGTACGGGGAATCTCAGACTGCTGCGTTCGGTCATTCAAAGCGGCGAGTGTTTTTCGCTCCGTCAGCTTGCCGTCTCGGGCAAAGACCTTAAGGCGCTCGGCTTCCAAGGAACGGAGCTCGGAGTCGCGTTATCCTCGCTTCTTGACCATGTCATCATATATCCTGCCGATAATAAAAAAGAACTTCTTCTTAATCTGGCGTATAAAATGGAGCGCGCCTAAAGCTCCGACCTTCCATTATATGAATTTATTGCGAAAAATGTGAATACCATATAAGCAGCGGCGGGGCTTATCCCCGCCGCTGCGTTGCGTTATATTGCTCTGTAACGGATCAGCTCTCCGTCATCATACGCTTCGACTCTTCCGCGCCTTTCAAGATGGCGCAGGTGGCTGTGGCATTCGCCGACCGCGAACCACTTCTGGCTCGCGGGAAAATCCTCCCATGAGGTGCAGCGAATCCTCCATGTCATCTTTCCCGCAATATC
>JAJUHD010000069.1 GCA_029268085.1 Bacillota bacterium
ACAAAATCTTCCGCAGACCCTTTAACGCCCTCGTCACGTGTTTGCTTACCAATATCCTCGAAATATATAATAAATCCGAACCCATCACCAATAAGAATGATGTGGTTCGGATTATCATTGTTTGGTCCGAGTGACAGGAGTTGAACCTGCGGCCTCTTGAACCCCATTCAAGCGCGCTACCAATCTGCGCTACACCCGGATATGACCTGCGCCATTTATGGCGCTTAATTATGCTACCACAATTATAGGTTAAATGCAAGACCTTTTTTCGTAAAAACAGAGAAAAAACGAGGAAACAAGAATGCTCAAAAATCTGAAAAACAGGAATATAGCGGCATCCGCCGATGAAAGGATGGATGCCGCTATATGATATATTCACACAGATCGTCGTTATGTAAGATTAACGCCCCAAATAAGTTCAGCACGTGTACCTACGACTATCGTGTTATTATAAACTGCGGGAGAAGCCTCAACGTTGCCGCCGATATCCATCGAATCAAGCACTTTGCCGGTAAGTCCGTCAATAAGGTACATGTATCCGCCCGAAGTGCAGAAAACAAGGTAACCGTTGCCGTCCTTGTCATATACTGCGACAGGGCTGCTCCAGCTGTAGACCTGAGTCTCGATTTCCCAAACAACGGCGCCAGTCTGCTTGTTGAGAGCCACCAGTACGCCTGTGCCGGCATTAGGCGTTCTCGCAACGGGGACGAAAATAAGATCGGAAAGCTTGTTCTTACCAATTGCAAGAGTACCCTGCGTGCCGCCTGAAACTCCATCCTCAGTGTAGCAGGTGTAATCCTTTTCCCATACGATCTCACCAGTTTCGGCATCGATTTTCCATATTGGAATCGTGGCAGTGCCGCTCATCGGCGCCCTCCAGCCGCCATGGAAAGAAGTGCTTGTGTAGACATAAGGATGGCCGTTCTCAAGCTCAAGCACGGGTGTGCAGTTGGTATCGTCCAGAACATTCTGCACCCAGTCGAGCGTAAGCGTGTTAAGGTCGAGGCACATAAGGTTACCGCCGTTGTCGGACATTATAATGTGGCCGCGCCAGATAACCGCGCTGTCCTCCATACCGAGCCAGTAGGTTTCCTTCGTCGTGCGAGTGCCGTTGTATCTCCATTTCACGACCTCAGATGGGTTGATTGAAAGAGTACCGGCCTTTTCATCGTAATTTGTATTTAGCTTAATTATGTAGAGAATGCCGTTTTCTCCGGGGTAAATCAGTCTGTCTGTTTCCGCATCTACAAGGGCGCTACCGTCAAAGAAGGACAGAGTCCCACGCAGGGAGAAGGGATCCGATGCACCGAATTCGTACATGACAGAGCAGTCCAAAAGATTAATAATGAAAGCATGTGAGGTGCCGTTTGCACTGTTGTAACCTGCACCGAGGTACATTATTGGATAGCCTCTCGGGTCAAGGGCACCCGAACCCTTAAAGGTATAGCCGAGGTATAGATTGTCACGAGTTTTCTGACCTGTCGCGAGGTCAAGGAAATAGATGTTGCCATCCATCGTGGCATAGATTACCTCAGTAAGGGAAGAAGCGTCTTTTGCCCAGTCGTACATATTCATATGCTGACGGACTTCCTTGGGCCATGTCATCATAAGGGGTTGGCCTACCCATCCGCTGCCTGTCCACACTGTGCCGTTCGGAGCCTGCAATGAAGCTGTCTGAACCGTCCAGTGATTGTCGGAAAAGCTCTTATTAACAATATCGGCTGTCCCGTATGATCCGCTGTTGCGGAAGTTGTTGCCCCGGAAAGTGACGATGCCCTCGACGCTCGTATAGTCCTCGGGCAGGCCGAAATCAATCTTGTCCTTAAAGCTGTATGAGGAAACACTTTGATCGCCGACCATTATGCCGGTCTCCGCAATAAGCAGTTCGGGTTTTGTCGAGTCCACAGCCTTCGGATCAAAATCGGGGAAAGCGGGATCGGAGCTTACATCGGGTTCCGGAGTCTCAGATTCAATAGCGGCGACAGGCGTTTCGGCAACAGGAGATTCCTGAGTAGTTTTCGGCTCAGCAGTGACATTTCTGAAAACAATAACGACCAGTACGCTTAGAAGCGCAATAAAAATAAACAATCCGGCTGTTGATGAACGCTGTTTCCCACGGCGGGGCAGTTTTCGCTTATTAGTTGGCATAAATAACCCACCTGACCAGTGAAATAGGGAATGTTGACGCCATTATATCAGAAAAATAGGGAAATGCAAGCTATATGGATCAGGCAGTCAGAGCCTTTTCAAACGCATCAAAAGCAGCATGCTTATTCTCATCCGAAAGTATGGCATACATCACATAATTGCCGAGAATCATGATTTCAGAATTATCGAGCTTTGGGCGCTCCTCCGGCATATACTCCTCCATCCAGGTGTCCTTACGCATTTGGATATAATCCCTAACTGCCTGCGTGACGGTCGCGACCTGAGAGGAATCCTTTGCCTTGAAGATGCCGAATTCATCGATGTTGACACCCTTTGAGTTAACTTTAACATCATAGCTGTCGTAGTCCGAGACATCCATCTTCATGGAGCCGGAAATATAAGTTTCGGGAACCGATACGAGAGCGTCGTCGCTTAAGACAGCGGCAACGGCTGATGAAATGTCAGCTACGGCGACATCGTCTTTGACCTTAGCCGTTTTAGCGCCGCAGCCGGTGAAAAGGGAGAGTATCAGTAAAATAGAGATAAATGCAAGGTGATTTTTTGTCATTTTCAATTTGCTCAGTCCTTTTTTCTTATAACTTATTGAAAGCCGTGAGTACGGAGGCAATTTATAACAAGTTTAAAACTGTCCGCGTTAAGATGGAGGTCATCGCCGTTATCGTAACCCTCGGTCAGCGCTCCGTTCGAGTCCTTAAGCACACTTTCGCTGTCAAGGTATTTAACGCCCGTAGAATTGGCAATACGCTCTATCCAGATGTTTGCGGCGTCGATCTTCTCATTAGTGATGCCGTTTTCCTCGGGATAGCCCTCGGAAATAGGATAGATCGAATTGAGGATTATCTTAGTATTGGGACTTGCTTCCTTGATGGCGAGAACGAGATTTGTGTATTCCGTGACGAAATACTCCTCGTCCATAAAGGAAACGCCGTTAACGCCAAGTGTTATGAGCATATACTCAGGTTGTTTCTTTGTGACCGCGTCTTTAATGGAGATTTCCGAACCGTCGTCCGGATATACGATCGTTGATGTGCTCCAGAAAGCAAGCGTCAGTGTTCCGCTGGCGGGCGTCCAGACCTGATTGTCGTTAACAATGTCGTAGTAACCGAGCCCGTAGGTTGTGCTGTCGCCCAAAAATATGAACTTATCGACATACTCCTGCCCCATGTCTGCGGTCTCCGCGAGACGCGCATCCGTACTTTCTGCTGCCGGCGGGGTCACGCTACCCGGCACCTCAGAACTATCCGGGCTGGCGGAGGGGGATGCCTCGGCAGCCGGTGATTCGGACGGCGCAGCGCTTGGCTTACCCTTAGCACAGGATGTAAAACCGAGAACGAAGAGTGCGACGAGCATGCACAGTATTATAGATGTGGACCAGAAAAAATAAATGCCTTCCTTTTTGCTTTTTCTCATGTATACCTCCGATATGGGGACAATGCTCTGATATTCTGCACAGATTTTGTAGATGTCAAAATGGAACTTCTTATAATTCTATCACCGGATAATAAGAGTGTCAATATTTTGCAGCCAGGGAAGTATAGGTTCGCAGGCAGAACGGAAGCAATGGTTTTTGACAGCGGAAATAAAAATAACTAGGCCGGAATCAAGCGATTCCGGCCCTATAAATTGTTTTTTATAATTAGTCTTCATCGCCGGAGGCGAGAGCCTTGGCTTCTTCAATGATCTTCTGCTGGACGGAAGAGGGAGCTTCGCTGTAGCGGATGAACTCAAGTGTGAAGCTTCCTCGGCCCTGCGTCATGGAGCGGAGGTCTATAGCGTAGCTCGACATCTCTGCCATGGGAACTTCTGCCTCAACGACCTGCATACCCTCGTGTGCGTTCATGCCGAGCACGGTGCCGCGGCGTTTGGAGGAAATATCGGACATGATGTCGCCCATGTTGGCATCAGGAATGGTGACCTTGAGCAGGCCGATCGGTTCCAAAATGACCGGGGATGCGTTTACAAGCTCTTTATAAGCAAGGCTTGCTGCGGTCTTGAATGCCATTTCGGAGGAATCGACAGGGTGGAAGTCTCCATCGTAGAGGACGGCCTTCAGGAAGACCATCGGATAACCTGCCAAAACGCCCCTCTGCGTGCACTCGCGCAGGCCCTTTTCAACCGCGGGGAAGAAGTTCTTCGGAACGCTGCCGCCGAAGACCTCGTCTGCAAAGATCATCTCTTCCTGTTCATCCTGCGGTTCGAAGCGGATCTTAACGTCCGCGAACTGACCGTGACCGCCGGTCTGCTTCTTATGACGGCCGTGAGCCTCGAACGTTTTGCGTATCTTCTCGCGGTAAGGTACACGAGCGGGAGACAGCTCAACTTCAACGCCGAACTTATTCTTAAGTTTGGAGCAGAGAATGTCGAGGTGCATATCGCCGGCGCCGGAGATGACGAGCTGATGCGTCTCCGGGTTGTTGACAAATGTAAAGGTAAGGTCCTCTTCCGCAAGCCGGGAAAGACCCATTGCGATCTTGTCTTCCTGACCCTTTGTTTTGGGCGCGATCGCCATTGAGTAGCAGGGAGGAGTATAGGTGATGCCGGGCAGAGCCTTGTTGAACGAGGGATTGCAGAGAGTGTCGCCGGTCTTGGAATCGGAGAGCTTGGAAACAGCGCCCAGATCGCCGCAGGTCACCTCGTTGACCTCGATGTTCTTCTTGCCCTGCATGACATAGATGTGGCCGATTTTTTCGCTCGTTCCGGTGCGGGGATTGACGAGCGTCATTTCGTTTGTGATCTTGCCTGAAACGACCTTGAATAGGCTGAATTTGCCGTACTGGTCAGAAATGGTCTTATAGATGATCGCAGCGGAGGGGCCGCCCTCATTGACCGTCTCACCGCCCTCGGAGGGAATGGGAAAGTAGTTGACGATAGCGTCGAGCAGGAGGGAAATGCCCATAAATGTGAACGCGCTGCCGCAGAATACGGGGCAGATGGAACCATCGCGCAGACCTTCGGCAAGAGCGCCGGCAAATTCGGCGGGCGTAAACTCTTCGCCGCCGAAGAACTTGTCCATAAGCTCCTCGCTGGTTTCAGCAACGCCTTCGGCCAGCGTATTGTAAAGCTTGTTAAGCTCGGCTTTCATGTTTTCGGGAACTGGGATTTCGGAGCGCTTGCCCTTCGCATCGAAGGAATAAGCCTTCTTTGTCGCAATCTCGATAAGCCCTGTGATCTTGTCTCCGTTAAGAATGGGGGCCACCATGGGGCATACGGAAACGCCGAATTTCTCACGCAGGGAACTGAACGCCTTATCGAAGTTCGCGTTCTCTTCGTCAGACTTGGAAATAAAGATTGCGCGGGGCTTTTTAGCCTCGGTGAGCATCTTCCATGCCTTTTCAGCGCCGACGTTGAGACCGTCCTTCGCTGAACAGACGATGATGCCGGCATCGGCAACGCGGAGAGCCTGGCTGACTTCGCCGGAAAAGTCGAAGTAACCCGGAGTATCGATTATATTTATCTTAACGCCGTTGTATTCGCAGAACATTGCAGAATCGGCAATACTGATCTTGCGGCGGATTTCTTCCGAGTCAAAGTCGGAAACTGTCGTGCCGTCAACGACCTTTCCGAGTCTGTCGGTCGCGCCGGTCATATAGAGGATGCTTTCTGCAAGGCTCGTCTTTCCGTTGCCTCCGTGACCCAATAGGCAGATGTTTCTGATCTTGTTTATTGCATAGCTCATGTGGGGGTTTCTCCTTACTTCATATATTTAACCTGACTCGGTCAAAATTCATACGTAAAGATTATACACGGGAGAAGTGTCATTTGCAACAATATTTTTATGCTGTACTGTGGGAATATTCATCATTTTTGTCGTATAGGAAAGAAAGGCGAGGAAGCGAAAACCGGTCCTCCGAGGGCGGCGGAGGACCGGTTTTATTCAGTGTTTTTATCTTCTCAATCCTAGCGATATGACGAGGACCGGAACAAGCCAGAGCAGCATGAACGTTATGGCGTTGCCGACGCTCGCTGAGGAATAGGCCCCCGTCCAGCACATCGCCAGCATAAGGAGCATCCCGAGGAAGGAACCGAGTATCGACAGGACGGAGCAGAGCAGAAGCCCGTTATAGAGCGATTTGCCTCGCTTTACAAGCCCGGCGACGGAATTAAGCCCGCCCCGTGCGAACATTGCGGCAACGCTGCCTTCTTCCTCCGTTTCCTGAGAAGAGATGGCATAACGGTCTGCGAAGGAAGGAAAATCATAGCTTTCCTTCGGAAGACGGAACTTCTGTTTTACAAGCATGGGCGTAATGTTGAAATCCCTGACCGCGAACACGGGTTCGGCCCTTCCGCGAAGCAGCGTGACAAGTCCTTTCTGGACGGAAGAAACGGGGACATAGTTCACTTCAAAAACTCCGGCGAGCTCATCGTTAATCGCAGTGTACACGGCGCTGTTTGAGCCTGCCCCCTTCTGGAACCTGATGCCCATGAGCTGCATAAAGCTCGAGGAACCGACATAGACCTGATCGCCGTTTATCCTTGCGATGATACCGCCGCCCTCATGGCAGGCAAAGTCTTCGACCTTCTGCATACTGCAGCCGTTTTTCCTCATGAGCTCGGTGAATACTGAAGCAATGCCCATTCCGGCAGCCGAGATCATGCTGGAGGTATAGGAGATGACCTTGTCGGGATAAAAACCGTCAGATACGGTAATATTCGCAATTGAAAGAGTCCTGACAGGAAAAATATCCTTGTCCTTTATAACGACTTGATTTATCCTTCCGAGATCGGCGCAGCCGGCATAGCCCGCGATTGCGACGCCGCTTCTCGCAAGCCGCTTTGTAAGGACGTAATACGGGAAAGCAAAGCCGAACACTGCGGAGAAGGAGGCGCAGACCGTCAGCCCCGCTGAAAGAGTGTGGACAAGGTTGTCGCACTTTTTGCCTGCAAAGAAACAGAAAAAGCTCAGGATCACCGCAAAAATGATGAGCAGCGGGGTAAAAAGGGAAAACGCGTTTTCAAAGATGTCCGCTTCCTCGCTCTTGCGGACGAAGCCGGTGACCGGACGCTGTACCTTCACCAGAACGCGCCCGAGTTCCTCGCCGCCGTCCTCCGATAGGATGACGTAGGGTTCCTTCGGTATCGCCGCAGTACGGAAGCTGACCGCAAAGCTCCTGCATTCAAGATAGGAGCCCCATAGCGCGAAGGTCATTGAAAGGGCGGAAACCGCGCAGAAGGGAAGTCCGTCGCTTGCGTTGCCGGTAATCAGTATGTACACGGCGTCGGCGGCGGAAATGATACCGGATACGGCTATCAGGGATTCGGGCCCCGGGCTTTTGAACAAGGACAGAAGCCCGTTCGTGAAGATGTCAAGCCCGATGAGCATGACTATAAGCTCAAGAATGAGGCATACGAAGGTGCGAACAAGCTCGTTGCGGCCAAGAAGCCCCATCGCGGGCAGCCCGTAGCTTAGCCATACGAGGACTACGGAAAGAAAGCTCGCAAATAAACAGCGCAGCCTCATCGACGCGGCCTGATCCATGTAGAACCTCGAGGCTTTTTCGGGACTCATTTCGGGAATCTGCTTTTTCGCCTCTTCCTCGATGCGCTTCTTTTCAGCCCTGCGCTTTTCCTCGCGTCCGGATGAGGAAGCGGCCAAAAGCCCGATGAGAGGAGAAAAGACTTTTTCGCCTAAACCTGCCTGCCTGCCCGAAGCATCCTGATCTTCTTCCGGCGGTTCATAATCTCCCGCCGGAGCATACTCGGCGCCGTCGCGCTCACTGCCGGCTGAGCGGCTCCAGATCGGTGCATCCTCGCCGGATTGCCTTTTTTCAAAAATTACGGTGTCTTCCGTATCTTTGAAAGAGGAAACCGTACGCTTGTTCTCGCGGAACAGACGGGTCTCGTCCGCGTCCGCAGAAGCCTCCCTCGGTCGCTCGCGCTGGACGAAGACCGTTTCTCCGTCTGCCGTTTCAGGCTCGATGGAAGCGCTGTCCGAGCGGGACTGCTCAAAGCTATCAAGTTCCGAGCTGCCCAATGCCTGTCCCTCGGATTCCACAACTATAGGACGCGACCTTGCATACATGTCGGCCCGTTCGGCTGCCTCGACCCGTTCCTCGGCCTTGAAATCCGCGAGGATGGAATCGATGGAAAGATCGGCAAAATCCTCAGTATTCATTTTTTCAATGTCGTTATTTTCCATATCGCACCCTGACGATTGATTCCCGCTTGGGGCAATAACCCGCACGGTCATCGGATTGTTGGTGGCAAAACGGCAACCCTATATGCCTCGCTGGCGCAGCACCTCATAAATGAGAATTGCCGCCGCCGCGCTCGCGTTCAGAGAGGAGACCTTGCCTTTCATGGGTATGCTTACGAGAAAATCGCAGTTTTCTCTGACCAGCCTGCCGATCCCGTCGCCCTCAGAACCGATGACGACGCAAACGGGGCCTTTAAGATCGGTCTGCCAGAGAGGACTTTTGCCTTCAGCCGCCGTGCCGTACACCCAGATGCCCGCGTCTTTCAGTTCCCTGATCGCGGAAGTGAGGTTTGCAACTCTGGCGACAGCCATATGCTCGGCGGCTCCGGCGCTGGTTTTATCGACGATGGAGGTCAGCCCCGCGCTGCGGCGCTTGGGTATTATGATGCCGTGGACGCCCGCGGCCTCGGCGGTCCTGATGACCGCGCCGAGATTGTGCGGGTCGCTAAGCTCGTCGCAGACGACGACGAACGGGGCTTCGTTCCGTTCCGCAGCGATCGCAAGTATATCCGAGACAGTACAGTATTCGCGCACCGCTGCAAGAGCGATGACACCCTGATGGGCGTGAGTCCGGCTCATCGCATCGAGCTTGCGCCTGTCCGCATCTACAACAACGATGCCCGCATCCCGGGCTTTCGAGGCTATATGACCGAGAGTTTTGTCGGTCTCGCCCTTTTGGATGAATATTTTATCTATGGTGCGGCCTGCACGAAGCGCCTCGATAACGGCGTTGCGCCCCTCAATTATGTCCTCGCGGTCATTTTCAAAATCCATTGCTGATTCTCCAAATTACAATAAAACGGAAAAATTTATTTTGCGCGCTCGCGAAGCGCATCGACCATATCCGTGTGCTCCCAAGGGAGATCGATATCGGTTCTGCCAAAGTGGCCGTAGGCTGCCGTCTGACGGTAGATCGGACGGAGCAGGTCGAGCTTTCTGATGATCCTAGCGGGACGGAGATCAAAGCAGTCTGAAACGATTTCGGACAGACGCTCGTCGGAGATAAGGCCGGTGCCCTGCGTGTCAACCAGAACAGAAACTGGGCTGGCAACGCCGATTGCATATGCAAGCTCAATCTGGCAGCGCTTCGCCAGACCGGCCGCAACAATATTTTTCGCAACGTAACGCGCCATGTAGGCCGCGCTGCGGTCGACCTTCGTCGGGTCTTTGCCGGAGAAGCATCCGCCGCCGTGGGCAGCATAGCCGCCGTAGGTGTCAACTATGATTTTGCGTCCGGTAAGCCCGGAGTCGCCGACGGGGCCGCCGATGACAAAGCGCCCGGTAGGATTTATAAAGAACTTTGTATTCTTATCAATGAGGTTCGAGGGAATGACGGGCTTTATGACTGTCTCCATAACTGCCTCGCGCAGATCCTTGATTGCAATATCCGCGCTGTGCTGGGTAGAAACGACGATCGCGGGAATACGTTCGACGCTGCCGTCGGGCCCGTATTGGATTGAGACCTGCGTTTTGCCGTCGGGCCGAAGCCATTTGAGTTCACCCGATTTGCGGACTTCGGCAAGACGGCGGGAAAGCTTGTGAGCCAAAGAAATCGGCGCGGGCATAAGCTCCGGCGTCTCGTTGCAGGCATAGCCGAACATCATACCCTGATCGCCGGCGCCGGTATCGGAATCGTAATCTGCTTCGCCTTCCTTAGCTTCAAGCGCCTTATCGACTCCCATGGCAATATCCGAGCTCTGCTCGTCGATGGAGGTGAGCACGGCACAGGTCTTGCAGTCAAAGCCGTATTCGGGGTTGTCATAGCCGATCTCGCCGACTGTCTTGCGGACGATGGACGGGATATCTACATAGCAATCCGTTGTGATCTCGCCGAAGACGGTGACCATGCCGGTGGTGGTGATGCATTCGCAGGCAACTCGGGCCTTTTTGTCTTTTTCAAGTATGGTGTCCAGAACGGCATCGGCTATCTGGTCGCACATTTTGTCTGGGTGGCCTTCTGTAACTGATTCCGAAGTGAAAACCCTGTTCGTTATATTATTCTGCATAGTGATGTTATTCCTCTTTTCAATGCCGCACGCAGGCGGTTTTAGTATTTTTATATAATATTTTATTATTCAAAGCAGTATTAAGTCTTTTCGGAGCATATAGAACTAACATATAATAGCACATCCGTTTGTGAACTTAAAGTGTAATATTTTTAAGAATTATGGTTTTTTAAGGTTTTGTCCTCTAAATTTACAAAAATAACATAGACACTCTGATGAAAAAAGGGTATCATTTTATCAGATTATTCCAACGGGAGGAATGAATTTTGAAGAGTATAATGCGGCATGTCGATCGTTTCTGCCTGACCCATCCGCGTTTCGGCATCAGAAATCTGATGATATATATTATATCCGGCAACGTGCTGGTCTGGCTTTTCGGCATGATGGATACGACGGGTATGCTTGTAAACCTGCTTTCTTTTAATGCCGAAGCAATTTTTACAAAGGGTCAGATTTGGCGGCTCGTAACCTTTGTGTTAATGCCTCCGGCATTTGCGTCAACTATCCGGGATGTTATTTTTTTTGCGTTAGCTCTGTACTTTTATTATTGGATCGGTTCAACGCTTGAGCGCCAATGGGGTTCGGGGAAGTTCCTGATCTATTACCTTTCCGGCATGCTGTTCAATATCATTTACGGCACGCTCGTTTGGCTTATTACGGGGCTGGACCCGCAAATTGACGCTACTTATATAAACCTTTCGATGTTCTTCGCATTCGCAACGCTGTTTCCGGACACAATTGTCCTTCTGTTTTTCATAATTCCGGTCAAAGTTAAATGGCTTGCCTATGTCGACGCGGCGTTCTTTGCCCTTGCGGTAATAATAAACAAGTTTCCAGTAAACCTCCTGCCTATCGTTGCGGTGCTGAACTACTTCATGTTCTGCGGCGGCTGGCTGTTCGACAAGTTCCGTCCGGCCAGTATACAGCAGAGGCAGAAGACTATAAATTTTAAAAACGCGGCGAGAAAATATGCCAGAGAGCAGGCGTCTAAGCCCTATAACCGCAAGTGCGAGGTCTGCGGCAGGACTGACAGGGACTATCCGAATCTTGAGTTCCGCTTCTGCTCCAAGTGTGCGGGCTATCACTGCTTCTGCATCGACCACATCAACAGCCATGTGCATTTTAAGGAGTAATCGCTGAAGCCAGCCGTCATTATATGACGGCTGGCTTCAATTTAAGGATTTTTTCAGCTATAGAAATATAACGATTCAGCTGGTCTTGAATTTTTTTCTAAATAACGCCGCCGTTTTCGGCGGCGTCTGTTTTGAGCCTTAATTATTTGGTGCCGAAAATTCTGTCGCCCGCATCGCCGAGACCGGGAACGATATAGCCGTGCTCATTGAGATGCGAGTCCTTGGCGGCAACGAAAATATCGACGTCGGGATGCTCGTCCTGTACCTTTTTAAT
>JAJUHD010000070.1 GCA_029268085.1 Bacillota bacterium
CGGTCACGCAGGAGATCACCATTACCGGCACGACGACGGCCAATACCGTTACCGTAAGCTCCGGCGTGACGGCAAATATCACGCTTTCCGGCGTGAGCATCGACGTGTCGGGCGTCTCCGACGCATGCGCCTTCAACATGACGGGCGCAACGGTCCGCCTGACGCTGGCGGATGGAACGTCGAACACCCTGAAAAGCGGCGCTAACTGCGCCGGAATTCAGGTTCCAGTAGGCGCAGCGCTTACCATCGGCGGCACCGGTACGTTCACGGTGTCCAGTTATACCGGCGCGGGCATCGGCGGCGGTTATAGCGGCACGGGCGGCACGGTTACCATCACAGGCGGTACCATCACGGCGTCTGGCACTTACGGCGCGGGCATCGGTGGCGGATATGAAGGTTCCGGCGGTACGGTTGTTATTTCCGGCGGCAGCGTAAAGGCGAAAGCGGATAGCAGCGGTGCGGAGGCCATAGGGCACGGAGGAGATGCAACCGACAGCGGTACGCTGAAAAACAGTGGTGGCGATAATGTCTACCTTACCACGGTGACTCTTATGCGGGACGGGTCAGCCTCAGCTAATGCAGCCTTAAGCTCGCTTACGGCCAGTACGGCCGGCGGGAGCTATACTTACGGCTGTAACGGCGTACGCACCGATACTGACGGCAAGCTATACCTCTATCTGCCCGAGGGTACAAATGTTACGAAGGCAATAGCCGCAGACGCGGCGCAACCTTCTGTTGAAAGGATATACACGGGTACGGTAACTACCAATAGCAGTCATACGGCAGCGGGAACTCTGACGGCAACGGTTGCAGTTACAGGCGTAACGCTTAATAAGAATACGCTGACACTAACGGTTGGCCGGGATGAGACGCTGACTGCGACGGTAGAACCGAGTGACGCGACGAACAAGAACGTGACTTGGAGTTCGAGCGATCCGAACATCGCGACGGTCGACAGCACAGGCAAGGTGACTGCGGTTGCGGCCGGCAGCGCGACGATAACAGTCACGACAGAAGATGGAAATAAGACAGATGATTGCACGGTGACGGTAAATCCGGCAACGGTCACAACGTATACCATCACCGCCTCGGCAGGCAGCGGCGGCAGCATCAGCCCGAGCGGGACGGTAAACGTCTCGGAGGGCGGTAGCCAGACCTTTACGATAACCCCAAACTCCGGATACCAGATCAGCTCCGTCACCGTTGACGGTGTCGGTCAGGGAGCTGCAGCAACATATACCTTCACGAATGTCACAGCCAACCATATAATTGCCGCCGCATTCGCCGCAACAGGCGGCGGAAGTGGCGGAGGTGACGGCGGAGACGGCAGCGGTACTCCTGACATACACAAAGCCACCGTTTCGGGATACGGCACATCACAAACCATCCTGCCCATTGAGGTCGATACAAAAACGGGCAACGCGGCAATAGACTCGGGAACACTGGCGAAAGATATTTTTGCCGGCACAGAAACGGCGGTCATCACGGCGCCTTCCATCCCCGGCGTGAGCTCCTATACCATCGGAATACCCGCCGATTCCTTGTCCGGCACACAAGGGAAAGGAGCGCTTACCTTCTCGACCCCGCAGGGCAGCGTAACCATCCCGTCCGGCATGCTGGCGGGGGTGTCAGTGGCAAACGGGACGAGCGCAGGAATTACGGTTGGTCAGGGCGATAAGTCCGGTCTGCCCGACGAAGTTAAAGCCGCCGTCGGCAACAGGCCCCTTGTCCAGCTGACCCTGACCCTGAACGGCAAACAGACCGAATGGAACAACCCGTCTGCGCCGGTGACGGTATCCATACCATACACCCCGACGGCGGCGGAGCTTGAAAACCCCGAAAGCATCGTCGTCTGGTACATCGACGGCAGTGAGAATGCGGTCTGCGTGCCGAACGGCCGTTACGACCCGGCAACCGGAACCGTAACCTTCACGACCACCCACTTCAGCCTGTACGCCGTGGGCTATAACCCGGTGAGCTTCGGCGACGTGCCGTCGGGCGCATGGTACCATGATGCGGTTGGCTTCATCGCTGCGAGGGAAATAGTAACGAGCACCGGAAGCGGCAACTTCAGCCCGGATATCAGCGCTACAAGAGCCATGCTCGTCACCGTTCTGCAGCGCTTAAGCGGCGACAAGGGGAGCTATAAGAACAGCTTCTCAGACGTTCCGGCAGGGGAGTGGTACGAAAAAGCCGCCGGCTGGGCGGCGGCAAACGGCATCGCGAAAGGCGTCGGCGGCGGGTTGTTTGCCCCCGACAAGGTAATAACCCGCGAACAGCTTGCGGTGATGCTGTACAACTACGCAAAATACAAGGGCTGCGACGTATCGGTCGGCGGGAATACAAATATTCTGTCATACAACGACGCGTTTTCCATATCGGATTATGCGTATCCCGCGATGCAGTGGGCCTGCGGCGCGGGCATCATAAAGGGCGATGGGAACGGTGGACTGAACCCGCAGGGCGCCGCCGCGCGCGCGGAGATCGCGGCCATGCTTGAACGGTTTATCCGGAACGTGGCAAAGTAATCCGTAAAAACCAACAGAGCCAAATACTCTGCTTGCGGGCTAAGCCAAGCAGAGCAATACAATGCACGCCCCACATCATGACACGGTGGGGGGTGTGCATTATGTCAAATCAACTTTTGGTATAGAAAGACCCCAGCGGAATCAACTCTGCCGAGGTTTCTTTTTATACTAACTGTGTCGATGTTTCTTTATTATCAGTTTACCCATCACTATAAACTGCTGCTAGGGGCATATCTGTTGGTAATTTCTTACCTTGTAGTCGCGGGGATTTTACTGCTTGGAGGCGCAACAGAAGTACGCTTAAGTGGTGTTCCGCTAGAGCGAAAGATTAATAACTTTTTGATGGTAAGACCCCCTATACAGATAATGGCAATAGTCGCAGCGCTGGCACTAAACATCATAATGCAACTAACCCTAATAGATGATAGTGATATGATGCAGGCATATCGGGCGGGCGCTATAGTACTGGCGGTGCTTGGGCTGCTAATGAGTAAGGGAATATTAATTGTAGGCATATTAACTCTTGGGGTTACTGTAATATCGCCCTTTATACTTGATTTTATTTTGAAGAGAATGTCCAAGTTCGTTAGCTCCAATGTATAACCAAGTTGGTGGCTCGGTTTACCACAAATGTGGAAAAGAAATTTGCTTGTCAATACAAATGTTCGATAATTATTGGACGTCTTTCAAACAATAAAAAACGTGAAAATACGGCATGTTTCATTGAATTTACGGATATTTCGTGCTATTATTTCCATATACATCCTTTCCTGTCATATTAGGTTGGCATTGTAATTTTTTGTCACGATTTTAATGAATGGGGGATGGTTCCATGCTTTATGCGCGCTGCGACAAGGCAAGAGCAAGATTTCAGACCTTGAAGGAACACAGCGAGAATGTTTCTAAATACGCCGAGGCGTTCGCGTCAAAATTTGGCATGGGCGCCGCCGGAAGGCTTCTTGGGGCAATACACGACTGCGGCAAAGCGCCTGAAGACTGGCAGACGTACCTTGGAAGCGGAGCGGACGAAAAGCTCTGGCACTCGATTTACGCGGCCAAACTGATAGCTGGCATTGACAAGAATACATCCCACGAAAAGATTGCAAGCCTGGTTTTCAGTGCGGTCGTTTTCGGACATCACGGTGGACTGCCCGACCTGCTGTCGCCGGATGGCGAAACCTGCTTAATTGAGAAACTTGAACGGGAAAAACTGCCCGCAATGGACGGCTTTTTTGCCGAATGCTTCGATATTGACAGTATTTGCGGCATGTTCAAATCAGCGTCAGATGAGTTCAAAAAAATCTGGAGCACGATTCTGAATACGGCAAATCACTATTCTGCAAGAGACGAAAGGATGAAAAACGCCGTATACCTGTCCGCAGGACTTTTGGCAAGGCTGCTCTGTTCGGTGCTGATTGACGCCGACCGTCTGGATGCCGCCGCGTGGGAGTGCCAAACCGACGTTGAGAAAGACAGATCCGGGGCTAATGTATGGTGGAGGCTTGCCGACAGGCTGGATAAATACGTTGCAGGGCTTGACTTGACAAGCCGTATCGGAAGATTGCGGAAGAAAATTTCTTACGACTGTCTGGCCGCTTCAAATCGAGAGGGAGGTATATACCAGCTTTTTGTACCTACTGGCGGAGGAAAAACGCTTTCCAGCCTTCGATTTGCCGTCAACCACGCCGGACGTTTAGGAAAAGAGCGAATCTTTTACATAATTCCATACACTACGATCATCGAACAAACGGCTGCAGAGCTCAGGAAAGCGCTGGGTGAAGATGGCCTTGGGCGCATTTTAGAACATCACTCAGCCATTGCGGATGAGTCTGAAGAACACGAGAAATACGCTGAGCGTTGGAATGCCGAGATCCTGCTAACGACACAGGTCCAGTTCTTCGATGCGCTGTTCTCCGGTAAGACGGGCTCGGCGCGCAGGATGCACCAGCTCTGCAACTCGGTAATTGTGTTTGACGAGGTGCAGGCCATGCCATTAAAGTGCATGAACCTCTTTTGCTGCGCCGTGGAATTTCTCCGCAACATCTGCAACTGCACGATAGTGCTCTGCACAGCCACGCAGCCGCCATTTGCAAGACTTGCGCATCCTATCCGGCTTGCGGAAAACCCGCAGCTTACGGAAAACCACCTTGATACCTTTAGGGCGCTAAGAAGAACCCGCCTTATTGACGCGCGTAACGAAGCCAAATACTCGCCGTCGTCACTTGCCAATTTTGTTGTTGGGAAATGCTCGGATGTGGGAAGCACGCTTGTCATACTCAATACCAAAAAGACGGTGCAGGAACTGTACGAAGATCTGGAAAAACAAAAAGTCTCGGGGCTGTTCCACCTGAGCACAGCAATGTGCGCCGCGCACAGAAGCAAAGTGATTGAGAAAATAAAATCCTCGCTCGCATCAAAAGAGCCGGTTGTATGCGTGAGCACAAATCTAATCGAGGCTGGCGTCGACATCTCCTTTGAATGCGTCGTACGCGCTCTGGCGGGGCTTGACAGCATTGCGCAGGCTGCCGGCAGATGCAATCGCCACCGCGAGGCCGACTGCAGGGATGTGTTCATAGTTGATTGCGAGGAGGGGGAACTCCGCCATCTGGAGAGCGTCAGAAAAGGCCAGATTGCCACTAGGCGCGTACTGGACGAATTTCGCGCGGACCCTTCAAGGTTCGACAGCGACCTGCTGTCTCCCACAGCGATAGAGCTTTATTACAGTTATTACTTCAATGAGACCGCTTCCGAAATGGACTACATCCTGCCGGACAAAGTTACAGGCGGCGCTGAAAGTAGCACGATGATCGATTTGCTGGGCGCAAACGCGAAGGCGCTCCGTTGGGCGACCGATCGCGGGAACAAAAAAGCCTTAGAGCAGCAGCTCTGGCAGTCTTTCAGGACTGCGGGTGAAAATTTCCATGTGATCAGCTCCCCTGCGACGGGCGTTATCGTACCTTACGGGGATGGAAAGCAAATAATCGAACGACTGCAGAGAGAAAAAGGTATTAGCGAAAAGAAAAAGCTTTTGAGGGAGGCGCAGAGGTTTACGGTAAATCTCTTTGAGTATCAATTAAAGAAGTTAGTTGACGGTGGCGCTGTGATGCGCATTCCCGAAATCGGAGCGTACGCTCTTGATGAAGGCTGGTATTCAGACAAAATCGGAGTCGATTTCGGCAGAGAAAAAAGCGTGGACGAGTATATTTTGTAGTGAGGGAGGAGCGGCTTAATGGAAAAGGAGAATAAAATTTGCTTCCGCGTATTGGGGCCTCTGGCCATGTTCAGCGACCCTCTGACCCGTGTCGGCGGAGAAAAGTTCAGCTATCCCATACCCACATATCAAGCGCTGAAAGGGATTGCGGAGAGCATATATTGGAAACCGACCTTCGTCTGGGTTATCGACAGGGCTCGCGTGATGAGACCCATAAGGACGGAATCAAAAGGGGTGCGGCCCGTTGTTTACAGCGGAGGGAACACGCTTTCCATCTATACTTATCTGGCCGACGTAGAGTATCAGGTTGAAGCCCACTTCGAGTGGAACGAAAACAGGTCCGATCTGGCTGGCGACAGAAACGAAAACAAGCACTACTTCATTGCAAAGCGCATGGTGGAGCTCGGCGGCAGGCGCGACGTTTTCCTCGGTGCCAGGGAGTGCCAGGCCTATGTTGAACCGTGCGCTTTTGGGGAAGGAAAGGGCGTATACGATGAGCTTGATGAAATTAGCTTCGGCCTGATGGTTCATGGGATAAATTACCCGGATGAGACCGGAAGAGACAAGCTTGGGGTCCGACTCTGGCAGCCAAAGATGAATCACGGCGTGATAAAATTCCCCCACCCGAAGGATTGCGCCTTAACCAGAGAAATCAAGGATTACAGCATAAAGGCTTTTGCGCCGGGGAAAAACTTCTCATATTGCGATGAGCTTTATGATGAACTAAATAAGGCGGGTGAAGCGCGATGAGCTGGGTTGGAAAGCTTTATGAAACCTATGAAAACTGCTCTGGTTTGATTGGCGTGGGAGCTGAAAACCCTGATGTAATGCCATTGCTTCCAGTTTCCCACACGACTCAAAATGCTCACATTGAAATATGTATTGATGAGTACGGGAACTTCATTTGCGGCAGCAGCAGGGTAATCACCGAAAAAAGGAATCAAATAACAATTGTTCCCTGTACAGAGAAATCTGCAAACAGGACAAGCGCGCCAGAGCCGCATCCGCTCTTTGATAAGCTTCAATATCTTGCAGGAGATTATGTGGATTATGGTGGCGATGAAAAAAAGCACTGCTATGAGAGCTACATCGGCAACCTGAGCAATTGGTGTGGTTTTGCTGATCCAAGCAGCCCAATTAAAGCAATCTACTTTTACTTAAAAAAAGGCCGCTTAATTGCGGATTTGTTATCGGAGGGCATACTGGTTGCTGACAAATCGGGTAAAGTCCTCCAAAAATGGAACGGAAGCAAAGAAAATATGCCGGCTATCTACAAAGTTGCTGGTAATCCACTCGATGCCTTTATAAGGATAAGGGTTCAGCGACCGAATGTGATAGAAGATAGAGTGTGGTTGGACACTAGCGTGTGGAGATCCTTTGTAAGCTATTACAATACCATGCTAAGGGAACCTGACATCTGCTATGTTCAAGGCAATATGCTGCCGACTTCTGAAATGAGTCCGGCAAAAATAAGAAACGCCGCCGATAAGGCGAAGCTGATTTCATCAAATGACACACTAGGGTTTACCTTCAGAGGAAGGTTTTCAATTGCCTCACAGGCTGCGTCAATTAGCTACGAGGCTACTCAAAAGGCGCATAACGCCTTGAAATGGCTAATCTCAAAGCAGGGGGCATTCAATGGAGACCAGGTGTTTGTTGCCTGGGGAACAAAAAATGAGGAGACGCCCGACATCACAAAGGATTTGCTTGAGCTTGGGCTTGTTTTTGAAGACGCCGCTAAAACTGTAAGCACTCGAGAGGAATATGCCGCGCGACTGAGGTCGGCGATGGCCGGATACCGTAAAAAGCTGTACGACAACTCGGACATCATCATTATTGGGCTGGATTCTGCGACCCCGGGGAGGTTGTCTATAATTTACTACCGCGAGTTTACGGGGACAGACTTCCTTGACAGGCTGGAGTACTGGCACAGCACCTGTTTCTGGAGACATACATACAAAACCGATAAGTCTGCTAGTAAAAAAAACAGGACGATAACCTTTACCGGAGCGCCGTCTCCTAAAGACATCGTTTTAGCGGCTTACGGTACAAAAGCGGGAGAAAAACTTGTTGCGTCTGCCGTTGAGAGGCTAGTGCCATGCATCCTCGACAGGGCGCCTATTCCGGAGGACATGGTGCATTCCATAGTGCGCAGGGCGGGTAACCCAGTGGCAATGGACAGTTGGGAGTACAAAAAAACGCTTTCAATTGCCTGCGCGGTCGTGAAAAAGCATTACAACGACAGATTCAACAGGACGAAGCCAAATAAAGAATCATATGAGGAGGTATGGAAAATGGCTCTTGACAAGGAAAGCAACGACAGGAGTTATTTATTTGGAAGACTGCTGGCATACGCGCAGAATGTCGAAAGCTATGCAATGTACATATCGGAAGGCGATTCGCGCCAGACGAATGCAGAGCGCCTTATACGCCAGTTTACGTTGAAGCCTGCGACAACTTGGGGCATTATCGGCAGACAGCTGACCTATTACTTCAAGCGGCTTGGCGAAAACGCGCTTTCACACAGATGGAAGACCGAAATGTATCAGATAATCGATATGATAGGTCCGGAGCGCTTTAATGACAAAAGGCTTGACGATATCTACATAGTCGGTTACGCGAGCCAAATGATTGAATTTGAAAACGAAAAAGAAATAGCCAAAGAAAAGAAAGGAGAACAAAAATGAAGACGCTTGAGAATAAAATCGATTTTGCCGTTATTTTTTCTGTCAGTAAGGCCAACCCCAATGGAGATCCCTTGAATGGGAACAGGCCCAGGGAAAACTACGACGGTTTTGGCGAGATGTCGGATGTCTGCATCAAGAGAAAAATACGCAACAGGCTCCAGGATATGGGCGAACGCATTTTTGTACAGTCGGACGATCGCTGCGACGACGGTTTCAAAAGCCTCAAGGAGAGGGCCGACAGCGTCGAGGAGTTGAAAAAGGCGGAAAGGGACAAAGACAAGGGGGCATTTGCTGGAGTCGTCTGTAAGACATGGATAGACGTGCGCTCCTTTGGGCAGGTTTTTGCCTTTAAAGACACAGATGTTTCAATCGGGGTTCGAGGGCCGGTATCAGTACACCCGGCGGTGAGCGTCTTGCCGGTTGAAATTGAAAGCCTTCAGATTACAAAAAGCGTAAACAGCGTCCCGGGCGAAAAGAAGTCTTCCGATACGATGGGGACCAAACATCGTGTCAACCACGCCACATACATATTTTACGGCAGTATAAACTGCCAGCTGGCCGAAAAGACCGGATTCACTGAAGAAGACGCCGAAAAGGTCAAAGAGGCTTTAAAGACGCTGTTTGAAAACGACTCTTCGTCAGCGCGGCCGGACGGAAGCATGGAGGTAAACCGTGTATTTTGGTGGAGGCACAATTGCAAAAACGGACTATATCCATCGGCGAAAGTTCATCGTTCCGTTAAAGTTGTGCCAAAAATGGAAGATCCGAAATCGTTTGAGGACTACGAGGTTGTTTGTACCGAATTGGAGGGGCTAACCCCGGAAGTGTATTATGGAGTACAATGACGACAGTCTCCTGCAGCTTTCCGGAATCCAGCACTTTGCCTTCTGCCCCCGCCAGTGGGCACTCATTCACATTGAAAATCAGTGGGCAGAAAACGTTCACACAGTGGAGGGAGATATTTTTCACGAGCGCGCGCACGGCGAGGAGCGCGCCGAAAAACGGGGAGACGTAATCGTCCTGCGCGGCGTAAGAGTTTTTTCGGAAATGCTCGGAGTGACAGGCAAGTGCGACGTCGTGGAATTTCGCCGCAGCACGGGCGGAGTTGAGCTTCATGGTCGCGAAGGCCTCTGGCAGCCGTACCCTGTCGAATACAAGAAGGGTGGGCCGAAGGAAGGTGGCGCCGACGAGCTGCAGCTCTGCTGTCAGGCGATGTGCCTCGAGGAAATGCTGGCATGCCGTATTCTGGAGGGAAGCCTGTTCTACGGAGAGCCGCGCCGCCGAACAAGGGTTGAGCTCACGCCGGAGCTGCGGAGCCTGACGGAAGACATGCTTAAGCAAATGCGGGCGTACTACGTTCGTGGTTACACTCCAAGGCCAAAGCGGGCTTTAAGATGCAAGGCGTGCTCGCTTGCCGACATTTGCCTGCCGCGCTTGGAGACCGCCGTCCCGGTAAAAACATACATCAAAACCGTACTGGAGGAAACAAGTTGAATGAGACGCCTGCTCAACACGCTTTACGTTACGATTGAGGACGCCTACCTGGCAAAGGACGGCGAGAACGTCGTCGTGCAGCGGGGGGCGGACGAGATCGCCCGTTTCCCGCTGCACACCCTGGAAAACATCATCAGCTTTTCCTACAGCGGTGCGAGCCCGGCGTTGATGGGCGTGTGCGCCGAACGCGGCATAAATCTCTGCCTGATGACGCAGATGGGTCGGTTTCTTGCAAGGGTATCCGGGAAGACAAGTGGGAATGTCCTGCTGAGGAAAAAGCAGTACAGAACGTCCGACAACGAGGCTGAAAGCTGCAGAATCGCACGGAACATGATCATCGGGAAGGTCTTCAACTGCCGCTGGAGCATCGAGCGAACATCACGAGACCACTCGCTGAGGGTCGATTCGGAGCGTTTAAAGAGCGCGTCGCAGCGCTTGAGGCGTATAATCGACGAGATTAGAGATTGCGAAGATCTCGCGCGGCTCCGAGGCATCGAGGGTGAGGCGGCGGCGGTCTACTTTGGCGTGTTCGACTATATGGTGCTGAACAATAAGGACTTCTTCTACTACCGCGAGCGCTCCAAAAGACCGCCGCTCGACAGCTTGAACGCGCTTCTTTCATTCACATACGCACTGTTGGCAAATGACTGCGTTGCGGCGCTTGAAGGTGCGGGGCTGGATCCGTACGTCGGCTTTTTACACCGGGACAGGCCGGGAAGGGCATCTCTCGCACTTGACCTAATGGAAGAACTCAGGCCGGCTATGGCTGACAGGTTTGTGCTGACGCTGGTAAATACCAGGGTGGTCGAACCAAGCGGTTTTTGCACGAGAGATGACGGCGGCGTCACAATGACCGACGACTGCCGACGAAAGGTTTTGTCGGCTTGGCAGGAGAAGAAGAAAGAGGCACTTACGCACCCTTATTTGAGCGAGAAGATTCACTGGGGGTCTTGTTCCACACGCTCAGGCGCTCCTGCTTGCGCGCCATCTTCGAGGAGATCTGGAGGAATATCCTCCATTCCTATGGAAGTGACTATATGTTCGTACTGATTACATACGACGTGAATACTGAGACCTCTGCCGGTAGGAAAAGGCTCCGGCAGGTCGCGAAGCAGTGCGTAAACTACGGACAGCGTGTCCAGAACTCCGTTTTCGAGTGCGTAATGGACAATGCAAAGCTTAGTCAGGTTAAAAACGCGCTGCTCAAAATCATAGACCTTGAAAAGGACAGCCTCCGATTCTACTACCTTGGCAACAACTACCAGACCAAGGTGGAGCACTTCGGGGCTAAGCCCTCATACGACCCGGAAGGGGTGATTGTCATCTAGTGCGAAAGTCAAGCGGACGTTGAGACGCCAGCGGTTTCGCACCGTGTAAATGGCTCCAAACCGTACAAAGACATCGCTGGCTTGCCGCTTTGCGACTGCCGCTTTGACATAATTTTCAACCCGTTACACAAGATGAACATATTTTTTGTATATTTTTGCTGTCGCTCCCCACGCGGGGAGCGTGGATTGAAATTTGTTTGATTACAAATAGTATTATTTTTATCCCTGTCGCTCCCCACGCGGGGAGCGTGGATTGAAATGAGGCAGTCACCGTAACGGTCTTAGTGTCAAGCAGTCGCTCCCCACGCGGGGAGCGTGGATTGAAATCGCTACCCCCCGCCCATAGGCTAGGCCGGAACGCCGTCGCTCCCCACGCGGGGAGCGTGGATTGAAATGCCTACGGTATAAGTACCGGATGCTAAAACAAA
>JAJUHD010000071.1 GCA_029268085.1 Bacillota bacterium
GATGCCTGCGCCTATGTAGAACACCTGATACAAATCGACATCTCGCACGTCGCTATAGCTTGAAAGAAGGAAGCCGTAATTTGATTCTATATTAAATGCGGCTTCAAATTCAGCAAGCGCGTCTGGGCCTAATTCAACAGGGTAGGAGGCTGCTCCGTTATCGGGAGACTTATCAGCGGAAGCCGACTGTATGGGCTTCACGATCACTTCTTTCGCACAACCGGCAAAGCAGCAAAACGTAAAGACGATAATTAAACATAGGGCAGGGATCGATCTGCTTTTCATTTAGTTTCCTCCTGATTTGGAATGATTGCAATATATACCCAATTACGCGGAAAGTCAAAGAAAAATTCAGTAAAGCATACGAAATGCTAGAAGAATATTGACATAATCAGACGGATAATATATATTACTATTCAGGCGATGGAGTTCGCCTTTAAACGCTTATTGCTGATGACTCCTGCTTTGAAAGTAGGGGATCATTATTTTTTCGGAGAAAATATGCAGAAAATTCTTTATGTCGGTATAGGCGGTTGTATAGGCGCGATACTGCGCTATCTTGTTTCGTCGAAGATCAGCGGCTCTCAAATACCTTTAGGAACGTTGTTTGTGAACGTGCTCGGCGGCTTCCTCATCGGTCTTATAATGGAAGTATGTATTTCTACGGAGTTTATTTCTCCGAATATGAAGCTTTTCCTGACAACAGGAATTCTGGGGGGGCTGACGACTTTTTCAACATTCAGCTATGAAACAGTAAGGTTTTTTAGCGACGGAGACATTAAGCGCGGTCTTTTGAATATTTGTCTTAATGTCGTTTTGTGCATGGGTGGAGTCATGCTGGGACAGTATGTTGCAGCTAAGGCGATATGCAATATTAATTAAATTTAGAGAAAGCGCCCCAAACGGTCAAAAAGTCGTTTGGGGCGTTTTTTTATTTTTATGCGGCTTCATCGATTGGTTCGGGTGAGCCAGTGGACTGTGTTTCAGCAGACGGACTCGGCGTTACGGGCGCAGAGGGCTGCGGCGCTGAAGGAGTCGGAGAGACATCCGTTCCGCTAGAGGGATTGCCGGAGACGCTTTCAGACGGGCTTTCAGACGCTTCCTCAGAAGGCGAGGGGCTTGGTGTTGCGGACAGTTCTCCGAAGATGTTTGTCGGACCGCTTAGAGTCGGAGTTTTGAAGGCTTTGTATTCAAGACCTTCGTGCAGCGGCTGCATAATCTTTTTCCAAGTTTGCGCCGAGGGATTGCCGGAAACATACAAACGGGCGGGAGTATCATAACCTGTCCAGACGGCGGCTACATAGTAGGGCGTGTATCCGACGAACCAGCGATCGCAGTAATCGGAGCTGGAGCCGGTTTTACCCGCGTGCGGCATCGTGCCGAAATACGACTCGGAGCCTGTGCCGTAGGTTGCGGCGATGCTGAGCATATAAGTGATTGTCCAGGCCGTGTTCGCTTTGAACGCAACGATGGTCTCCGCGGGATTTTCAAGGACCATGTTGCCTTCGGAATCGGTTATATGCGTATATGTGCGGGCATAGGTGAAGACGCCGTCGTTTGCAAAAGCATCATATGCCTGCGCCATCTCTCTCACGGTAGCACCGTTTGTGAGCTGACCTAATGCAAGCGGAGCATAATCGCAGTCGGAATCTACCAGACTGACAAAGCCCAGACGATTCTTCAAATAATCATAAGCAACCGAGGGAGTGAGCTTGTCGAGGATCTGTGCGGATACTGTATTTATAGAATTTGTGAGTGCCTGCTGAATAGTAATTACGCCCGCATTGCCGCCGCCTGCGTTTCTCGGATACCAGCTCGTGCCGCGCAGGTGAAGGTTGGGGTTATCATCGACCAGAGTTGAGGGAGAGATAAGCCCCTGATCAATCGCAGGCCCGTAAACTGCTATCGGCTTAATTGCAGATCCTGGCGGACGCAGTGCATCTACCGCTCTGTTGAAGATGAGGTTGCCGGTCTTTTCGCCGATTCCGCCGGTAAGAGCTTTGATTTCGCCTGTATAGGGGTCAAGAATAACTGCCGCGGATTGCAGCGACTCGCCGGAGGGAGATTTGACTGACGGGAAATTAGCAGGGTCTTTATAAATGCTGTCTACTATGTTCTGAGCCTTCATGTCCAGGCAGGAATATATCTGCAGACCGCCGTTGTAAAGGAGATTCTCGGCAACATCCTCGCTGACGCCTTTTTCCTCCATGAGGTCATTGATAACGTCTTCTATGACCGTATCGACATAGTAGCTGTTAATTGTTTGTGTATATTCTTCGTTCTCTCCGCGCTTGAACACGAGCTCCTCATTTACAGCCTGGGTATATTCCTCGTAGGTGATATAGCCCTGATCGTACATTTCCTTGAGAATGAGCTCCTGACGCTCCTTATTGTTCTTGCGGCTGATATAGGGATCATATTTAGACGGATTATTGGTAATGCCAATTATGCAGGCACATTCGGCAAGATCAAGATCCCAGACGTCCTTATCAAAATATGTTTTAGCAGCTGTACCTACGCCGTTACAGCTCTCGCCAAGATAAATTATGTTCAGATACCATTCCATAATTTGGTCTTTGTTATACATTTTTTCGAGCTTAAGCGCGCGAAAAATTTCAAGGATTTTTCGCTGGACGGTAATGTCGTCTTCTTTTGTGAGGTTTTTAATAAGCTGCTGCGTGATTGTGGAGCCGCCGAAGTCGTTCTTCATGCTCAGGAACATGTTGCCGAAGGCCGCCACGGTCCTGTACCAATCGACACCTTTATGCTCATAAAAACGCTTATCTTCAATTGCGACCGCTGCCTGTTCCATGTATTTCGGGATGTTTTCATAGTCTACCCAGACACGATTCTCCCTTCCGTGAAGAGAAGCGAGGGCAATATTGTTTCCGTTTTCATCCGTATAATAGATTGTGCTGGCAAGGTTCAGCGTCATTTCCTCAAGGGATACGTCAAGATCATCCGAGAGGTTGGTTTTGACATAATAAGCGAAAATACAAGTGAAAAGAAGCCCTGTCGTTATAAAAATGAGCAATAATGTTGCCAATACTTTTAGAATAACATGAAAAACATGGGATATTGTTCCCGCTGTCGTATTGACTGCCATTGCGGCTTTGTTTGCTTCCTTCTTATCCATGTGGATGAAACCTCCGTCGGGTCATTTATACTGTAAGTGCAGTTCGATACTCCGATACGGGCTCATCCTGCACGGTGTTGTTAGGTTTTAATGCTGCAATGTGAAGCTTCTTATTATTATAACATGATGTGTCAATTAGAGATAGTATAATTTATAAAGATATTTTTTAACATTGGATTTGGTTAAATTTAACTTTATGGGGAATAATCCAAATAAATACTTATTTGGAGGACTGTGATTTGAAACCAAAAGTAAAAATCGTGATCATTGGGATTCTGGTCCTTTTTACGGCGTTCTTTTCTGCATATGCCATAGTCGGCCATGTGAAAGCGGAAGACGGGGGAGAGGCTGTAAGCTGCATGACCGAAAATGAGGAGACCTGCTTTGTGCTGAGGGATTATGAGGGCTACGTTGCGGTATATGTGGAGAACGATTCGACCCGCCCTATGACGGTCACTGATATTCCGGTATCGACGCTGCGCGAGCTCGATAAAAAGCTTCTCGAGACCGGACTGAAGCTTTATTCCAAAGAAAGACTGATTATGACGCTCGAAGACCTCGGTTCGTAAGGCGAGGGGAGTTGATTTTTTCCCGCGCTTGGGGTAGAATTAGCTATCGGGACGGCTGATTTTCGCCCCGCAACTTACAGGAGGCACATTATGAACGAGGATTTTGGGAACGATATAATCACCATAACCGATGACGAAGGAAATGAATATGTTCTTGAGCACCTGCATACACTGGAACATAAAGGCCGCTTCTACATGGCGTTTCTGCCGACCGATATAGATGAGGACGATGAAGACTATGGTCTTATCATACTGAAGGTCATTGAGGAGGACGGCGAAGAAATACTGGGGTCGATCGACGATTCCGACGAACTGGAAGAAGTCTATGAATTGTTTGCCGCGGTTCTTTTTGACGAGGAAGAAGATCAATAAGTTCCACTAAAGAGGCAGATTTTTCAAGTTTTTTTCCTTTGATTTTTTAGAGCTTAGGTTGTATAATTTCATTGGGAACGGGAATGTTTTTATAGCATCCGTTCTGTGAATCGGCACAGCGGTTTTTCGAAACCTGCTGTGTGCGTGAGGGGTCTTTTAAAACCCACATCTCTTATAAGGGACGCCGGAAAGCTTCCGCTGTGAATTGCAGGCCTCCCGAGGCGGCTTGTGACCGTTCTTGGACGTTGGAAGCAGAGAAGGAGCGGAGAGGCGACCCACCTGCAATTACGTGCAGGTTCTTATAAGGTCCCCACGGCAATAGCGGGCTCGGCCGGCGCTTTCGCGCCGGCCTCTTTTTTTGCAACTTTATATATCAAATTGTTCGTAGCTTTGCTTTTTAACGCATTGCTACGGTTTTTTTGTTGCAGTTTCGACTTAATTTTACATAATTTTATCTTTTCCGACTGGTTTTGACATTTTTCGCGGAGTCAGGGTGCTACGATACATTTCATCTACAATGGCTCGTGGTTTATTTTAACCTTTCATTTGCAGTTTTTTGAGTTCTAATTTAACAATTAAATTTTTTTTCTGTGTACGCTAACGTACAAGTTTTTCGGGAGTGCGCCATCTGGTTGAGGAGGGAATGGCTTGAGGAAAAAAATGAGCGGAACCGATGTCATCAGCCGTATTGGCAGTCTGGCGTTCGGAAAAGCAAACGACGCCGTGAAGCTGGTTTTTCTCGATCCCGATAGCAGAGAGCAAATTGACAGGCTTGATCTCAGCATGGTCTCGGAGATCAAAAGGGGTTCAAACGGAGCGGTCGAGGTAAAGCTTCTTGACAGAATAGCTCTTCTTGAATTGCTTGCTTCGCTAACAGCCCCGCAAAACTCAAAGGGCAGCGAAGCCGAGAGCTTTTTTTCGGCTATGGATAAGGCCGCCGCAAAGCTGGGTGCTGCTGAAACATGAAATTTGAAACCTTCAGCGAAAAACAGGCACTTGCGTTGACCTGGTGGAGCGATTCCTCGCCTTATGAGGATTTTGACGCGATCATCTGCGACGGTGCGGTCCGAAGCGGAAAGACACTCTGCATGGGTATCTCATTCATTTGTTGGGCAATGAGGAGATTTTCCGGACAGCAGTTCGGCATGTGCGGCAAGACCATTGCATCGCTCAGGAGAAATATGGTCGGTGTGCTGCTCCCGGTTATGAGCGATCTTGGCTTTATCTGTGAGGAGAAGATATCTAAAAATCTCTTTACTGTAAGTTTCGGAGGCAGGATGAATACGTTTTTTCTGTTCGGCGGGCGGGATGAAGGTTCACAGGCTCTTATTCAGGGCGCGACCTTCGCAGGGGTGCTGCTTGACGAGGTTGCGCTTATGCCGAGAAGCTTTGTGGAGCAGGCCTGCGCGCGGTGCAGCGTTTCGGGTTCAAAGCTATGGTTCAACTGCAATCCGGAAGGCCCTAATCACTGGTTTTACCTTGAATGGGTAAAAAAATCTCGGGAACGGAGAGCGTTATATATCCATTTCGAATTAGAGGATAATCCTGCACTTTCCCGCAGAACCATTGCAAGATACCGCAAAATGTATTCAGGGGTGTTTTACAGACGCTTCATACTCGGCGAGTGGGTGGCATCATCAGGCAGAGTCTATGATTTTTTCGACGAGAGCTTCGTGAGGGATGCGCCGGCGGGAGAGATGGAGGAATACGCGGTCTCCTGTGATTACGGGACGGCGAATCCCGCCTCGTTCGGGTTCTGGGGATTAAAGAGCGGGGTATGGTACAGGCTGAAAGAGTATTACTATAATTCACGTACGGAGGGTTTCCAAAAGACCGACGCGGAATATGTTCGGGAGCTTATCGCGCTGTGCGGCGGGGCGCATCCGCGCGCAGTAGTCGTCGATCCTTCGGCAACGAGTTTCGTCGAGGCTTTGAGACGGGAAGGGCTTCCTGTTTTGAAGGCGGATAACGATGTTCTTAGCGGAATTAGGCTGACGGCTGACCTTCTTAAATCGGGGAAAATAGTAATTTGCCGCGACTGCATAGATGCAATACGCGAATTCTCACTCTACTCGTGGGACGAGAAGCATGAGGGCAGGGATGCGCCAATTAAACAGTTCGATCACGCGATGGATGATATACGCTACTTTGCTTCGACAATTGCTGCGCCATCCGGCGGGAACTGCTTTGCCGCGACATATGTCGAACGGGGCTGACACTTGCGAAAGAAAGCCCGAAAGTTCTGAATTAGTTATTTGGAGGAAGTTTTATGGGGATTTTTAAAAGACCGAGGCTCAAGCCGGAGGCGGTTTCGACTCAGATACGGGCTACGGCGACTCATCCTTTCGGGATGCTCGACAGCTATGTTCCGCTCGGCGGCGGCGATATCAGGCTTTACAGAGCTATCCGAGAGGCGGTGCCGGTCCTTGATGCGGCTGTCATGAAGATCATAAGGCTGACGGGAGGTTTTTCCGTCTGCTGCGGTGACAGGAAGGCGGAAGCCGAACTGAACGAATTCCTTCGCACTGTCAGCGTCGGGCGCGCGCAAAGAGGGATCGGCGCGTTTCTGGATAATTATCTGGATTCCCTTTTGACCTGCGGCAGGGCGGTCGGCGAGATCGTGACCGATGGGAACAGGGATATAACGGCTGTGCTTTGCGGCAATGTATGTGACGTACAAATTAAGGAAGGCCTGTCGCCGCTGGACTTTGTGATTTGCGGGCGTTCGGATTCGGGAGTATTCGAGCCGCTGCCTTATCAGAACCTTATCCTGTTTACGCCATTTAACCCAGAGGCTGATTCGCCATACGGCGTTTCAATTTTCCGAAGCATGCCGTTTCTGACGGAGATACTGCTGAAGATATATAATTCCATCGGCCTCAACTGGGATCGTGCCGGAAACGTCCGATATGCGGTCGTTTATAAGCCGCAGGGGGATGTAATCGACAAAGCCTATGCGAGGGAACGTTCCGAGCAGATTGCCCGGGAGTGGAGCGCTGCGATGCAGAGCGGCAAGAACGGCAGCGTAAGGGATTTTGTCGCGGTCGGGAACGTGGACATTAAGGTGATCGGGGCGGACAGCCAAATACTGGACAGCGAGGTGCCTGTCCGTCAGATACTTGAGCAGTTAATTTCGCGCACCGGTATCCCGCCCTTTATGCTTGGACTTAACTGGTCTTCGACAGAAAGGATGAGCGCACAGCAGGCCGATTTAATGACGAGCGAATTGACTGCAATCAGACGCACGCTGACGCCTGTTGTAGAGCAGATCTGTGACCTGTGGCTGCGTATGCACGGGAGGAAGTGCGGATTTGAGGTTCAATGGGAACCGATCAATCTTCAGGACGCGGTCGAGGAGGCAAAGGCGGCGCTTTATGAAGCGCAAGCGGAAAAAATAGCTAATACGGATAATTGAGAAAACATTATCTCAAAAAGAGATAATAAGCTGACATTTTGGGAGGTTTTGGCTTTGAAAATTTATAAGTCTGGCGCTGACGGCGCCGCAGCGCCGAACATTGAAGCGGAACTTGAGGCGATAAACGCCTTTGCCAAGACGGAGCTTACGGCGGAACAGGTCTATACCTTTTCGGTGGTGCTCTGCGATAACGAGGTCGACCGCGATTACGAAAAGTTCTCCGAGGAAGCGCTGGGGACGCTGTCCGAGCTTTTTGTCGGCAGAACGGGCATTTTCGACCATGATTGGAAGGCAACGAACCAGACGGCGAGGATTTACCGCACGGAGATCATAAGAGAAAAGGGCGTTCTAAACAGTCTGGGAGAGCCTTACGCAATGCTTAAGGGCTGGGCTTATATGCTGCGAAATGAAAAAAACGCGGAGCTCATTGAAGAGATCGAGGCGGGAATCAAGAAGGAGACGAGCGTCGGGTGCAGCGTCGCGCGCAGGGTCTGTTCGATCTGCGGAGAGGAAGCGCATCCCAACGGATGCGGACACATCCCTGGAAGAGAGTATAGCGGCAAGATCTGCTACCTGGAGCTTTTCGATGTTAAGGACGCATACGAATGGAGCTTCGTCGCGGTTCCCGCGCAGAGGGCCGCCGGGGTCGTCAAACGCTTCGGTGCATCAGACAGCCTTAAGGATTTTGTTCAGACTAAACAAGGGGGGAGGTTTTTTGCGGAATATGAAGCTTTGGAGAAAGACGCAGCTTTAGGCCGCGAATATAAGAATGCTTTGCGAAACGAGGTTTTGCGCCTTGGACTGCTCTGCGATCCAAAGATTTATGAAGCGCTTTCGGAAAATGCGAAGTTCATGGGGGCAAGCGAGCTTGAAAATCTGAAAGAGGCCTTTGAAAAGCGCCTAGAAGACAGTTTTCCGCCTAGGACGCAGCTTCCGGGCAGGGACAAGACGGTCTCCTTCGACGGGGACGAATACATGGTTTAGGCATTTCGGCAATAGCCGTGTGCATATTTGATTGGAGGTCAGAATTGTGAAGGTAAGTTTTGAGGGTATAGGAGAAAGCGTTGTTACTTTTTATAACAGCAAGACAAGCGCGGCTGCGGCGGGTGTTCCTGTCAGGATGAGCGGAAACGGTGAGGTCTCTGCCTGCGCGGACGGGGAAAGATTCTTCGGCTATGCGCTTTCCTGCGACAAAGACTTTGCGGCTGTTCAGACGGCAGGCTACATCGAACTGGGCTATACGGGAACTGCCCCGACGGTCGGTTTTACAAAGCTTGCGGCTAATGGCTCGGGCGGAGTCAAGGCTGCGGAAACAGGCGGCGAATTTCTTGTGATCGATGTAGATACCGCCAATAAAATTGTCGGGCTTATGCTTTAAGAAGAAATCAGAAGAAGGAGACTGTTATGGCTTATAAATTTAATGAAATAAAACTGGACAAAGGCATGTACGGAGAAAGCGGAAAGAGCTTTACACAGGTGCTTGAAAAGCTTGATCCATCAGAAGATTACAAGGGTACGGCTTATGAGGGCCTCGATGCTTATCAGCGCCAGCTCAAACGCTTTGATATTAAAGTTCGCGGCACGGGCAGCGACTCGGTTGAAAAGTTTTTCCGTACCGCTGACAGCGCTGTGTTGTTCCCTGAATATGTCGCGAGAAGCGTCCGTCAGGGTATGGAGGAGGAAAATGTGCTGCCTTCCATCACGGCAACCGTTACAAAGTTTGAAGGCATGGACTACCGCAGCATCTACTCCGTTCCTACGGACGACGATAAGAGCCTTCGCCGCATTGAGGAAGGCTCTGTCATTCCCCAAACCGAGGTAAAAGTCCGCGAAAACCTTGTAAAGCTTTATAAGAGGGGACGAATGCTGGTTGCATCCTATGAGGCCGTGCGCTTCCAGAAGCTCGACCTTTTCTCCGTTATGCTCCGGCAGATCGGCAGCCAGATTATGCGCATGCACCTTGAGGACGCAATTGAAGTTCTCGTAAACGGCGACGGGAACAGCAATGCGGCATCTAAGTTTAAGGTCGGCACATCCCCCATCAGCGGCACGG
Source organism: Bacillota bacterium (assembly GCA_029268085.1). Classification (GTDB taxonomy): domain Bacteria; phylum Bacillota; class Clostridia; order Oscillospirales; family Oscillospiraceae; genus UBA2658. The sequence goes on from JAJUHD010000071.1 coordinate 9,546, forward strand.
CTGGCACACTTACATACAATCAGATACTTGAATTCTGGAACCAGTTTGATCCATATACGCTTAATACCCTGCTCGTCAGTCCCGATGCAATGCTGCAGATTTTAAAATGCAGTGAGTTCCAGAATCCGCTGACAGGCCTGAACTTCCAGGGTACCGGCGAGCTGACGAATCCCATAGGCGCAAAGCTCGTCAAGACCTCCGCAGTTCCAGCGGGTACGATTATCGGCCTCGACAGGGACTATGCTCTGGAGATGATACAGGCCGCGGACGTCTCGGTCGAGTACGACAGGCTTATCGACAGACAGCTCGAGAGAGCCGCGATCACCAGCATTTCGGGTTTTGCCAAGCTCTATACCGAAGCGGCGAAGGTCCTGACAATCTAAGCGATATTTTGACGGGGAACTCATATGTTCCCCGCAGAGGAAGGAGGAGGCTTTTTGGACATAAAGCAGGAAATATTCGAAAAAGCCAAGCTCGTTTATAAAGAGGAGCTTCCGGCTTCTGCTGAAAGCGCGCTCTATGAGATGTGCGTCGCCGCCTATGGAGAACTTCTGTCAAGACTGAAGGACGGCGTTTCGGTAGATACGATTCATGACGAATTCGTAAGAGCGGCGGGCGTTCTGGGCATTGCACTATTCATCGGGCTTGACTGTCCTTCTTTGGACAGCTTTTCCGCAGGGAACCTGACCCTGAAAAAACGAGGGAACGAGGCGACAAGAAGCGCATCCAAGTCACTGCGGAGTCAGGCGGAGCTTATGCTGACGGGATATCTGAAGGATGGCGGCTTTTGGTTCGGGACGGTGAGAGCTTGACTGCGGGTGTGTTTGACGGGGTTTGGCCATACGGGCAAAAGTTGTATGCCTACGACGGGGAATCAACGTCGGGACGTGTGTTTTCGGGTTTTCTCGAGCCGGTAAACCTAGGTTCGGCTGATTTGGAGACGAGAGACAGAGCCGGCACGGTCGCTGAGGAAATGTACAGGTTAATCGCAGCTCCCAAGGAGACTTTTCCTTACGGGACGGCGACGGTCATCGTTTGCGGAACCGTAAAATATGAAGTGCTGAGCGTTAAGGAAGTGTTTGACGGGGCAAAGGTATCCCACCGTGAGTGCATACTTCTAAAGGCCGGGGAGGTGAAGAGCGGTGCTTGACGGGATTATGGATGCCGTTGTTACGGCGCTTCAGGCGGAAGGCATAAACGCCTTTAGGGAATACCCCGAGAAAAGAGCAGATATGAAGACGGGCATTTCGGTCAGCGTGGGACTAGAAAGCTGCAAATTTCTGAGCCCCGGTATGGGCGAGTATCTCGGAACGCGGGCAGGTACCGGCGGGAGCGCGGATATCGAACTCTTTGGCAGACGGCTTGAGCTTACGCTTAGGTTCGAGATATATTCTCCCTTTGGCGCAGCTTACGGCACGGCAGGCTGTGTGCAATACGCGGATAGGCTGAGGAGCTGTATCGGAAGGCTGCCGTCCGGCATTAAGGCTTTGGATATGGACTGCGGTGAGATCTGCGCGGATGACAGGCTCTCCTGCTACAGATGTATCTGCACTTTCCGATGTATGGCGTTTCTGGTTGCCGAAAGCGACGGTACAGAAACGGAATTTTTGGATTTTGTATTGAAAGGAACGGTTAATATTGGCAACTAACGAAAGACCGGGGGTTTATTCCACCGTTGAAGTATCCAGCACTCTTAGTTCAGCCGGCACAGGGAAAACGGTCGGCATCGCCGCCGTTTCCGAGAAGGGGACGAAGGGTATTTGCACAAGCGTTACGTCATACGGCGAGGCGGTCAGCCTGTACGGCTCGGACTGCAGCCTGACGAAGCTCATCAAGGTGCTTCTATTAAACGGCGCGGCAACGATTGTGGCCGTACCCGCTGCCGTATCCGCCGAGGCCTCGACGGCGGATTATACTGCGGCGTTTGCCGCTCTGATGGAGAAAGAGAATGTAACGATTATGGTCTGCGACAGCAGAA
>JAJUHD010000072.1 GCA_029268085.1 Bacillota bacterium
ACTGCAAAATAAACATTGGGGTAGTCGGCCGCGACCTGCTTGACAGCGTCGCTGTACTGATTGCCGGGAGCAAAGATCATGTCATAGCCGAGATCGCAGTAGCTGATCATAGCATCTGCATAAGCGGACTGGTCAATAGAATCGGTGTAGGCGGTTTCCCAGCCGTTTGCCTTGGCAGCGTCGACCATGCCGTTATAGCAGGCTGCGCCCCAGCCGCCGTCGGAAATGGCGCTGTCGCAGATCATGGCGACTTTGTAGACCTTTGCGTTATCGGGGGCAGTGCTGGCGTCGGTGCCGGATGCAGCAGCTTCCTTGGAGCCGCCGCCGCAGGCGGTCAGAGTAAGAGCGAGGCATACGACCAGAAGCAGTGAGATCAGTTTCTTCATTTTTCTTCCTCCGTTTTGATTTCAATTATTTGTAATCGGAAGTATTCGCGCTTATTAAGCGCGGAAAGCATCCGTAATTACCGTTCTTCCCGATAATAGGGCTTGCAGTTGGCCTTCGGTCCGGAGATTTTGTTGCCCAGGATTGTAAGGGCTACTAGCGTCATCACATAGGGAATCATCTGGAAAAGCTGATAAGGGATAAGATTGGTGCCGACCTGCAGTCTGAGCTGCAGTGCATCGAAGAAGCCGAAAAGCAGGCAGGCGAACATAACGCCCGGCGCGGACCAGCGCCCAAAGATCACGGCAGCAAGCGCGATAAAGCCGCGGCCGGCCACAACGCCGTCGGAATATGTATTTACATAGCAGGTAGTCAGGTAAGCTCCGCCTGCGCCGGCTAAAAAGCCGCAGATGATACAGGCGAGGTACTTCTGACGTATAACATTTATACCCATCGTCTCTGCTGCCTTCGGATATTCACCGACAGCTTTGTAATTAAGACCAGACTTGGTGCGGTTGAAGTAAATTGCCGTGATTACAACGAGCAGATACGCCAGGTATACCATTGGAGTTTGATCAAACAGCAGTTTTCCAAAAAACGGGATGTCCTTGAGAACCGGGATCGCTACGGTCTTCATAAGCGTATCCTGAGCCAGAGTGGAGCTGACCCCGAAAACAACCCGATAGAAGAACGAGGCAAGCGCAGGCGCGAAGATATTGATTGCCATGCCGTAGACGATTTGATTGGCGCAGAGCGTGATCGTGCAGAAAGCATAAATCAGGTTAACCGCAACACCTGCCACAGCGGCGCAGAGGACGGCAAGATAGGGGTTGCCGGTCCAGTAGCTGATGAGGAAGCCTACCAGCGCACCAAAGGCCATTATGCCGTCAAGCCCAATGTTGACCATGCCGGCACGTTCTGAATACAGCTCGGCAAGCGCAACTATGAGAAGAGGTGTCGCCATTCGCACGGTGGCAATGATAAGATCAGAAACAGTATTCCCGTCCATAATTATGCGGCCTCCTTTTTCCCGAAAAGGTTTGTGAAGAACATCTTTACAGTCGGCAGATGCAGCATCGCGGAACCTGCCACTGCAAAAATGATGACCAGAGCCTGAATGATATCTATAACGCTTGTGGGAACGCCGCTTCCGACCTGCATGGTTGTGGAGCCAACGCGCAGCACCGCGAAGAAGTAGGCGACTATAATGGTTGCGATGGGGTCAAGCTGGGCAATGAGCGCTATTGCAACGCCGTCAAAACCGTAGCCGCTGCCGTAGCCGCTTATCAGACGGAACTGGGTGCCAAGGATATCACACGCGCCGCCCAGACCCGCAATAGCGCCGGAAACGACGAAAGCCATAAGTCTGTAGCTTTTGACGGACAAGCCGTTGAACTGGCTGGCCGTAGGGTTGAAGCCGACCGCTCGCAGCTGGAATCCCTTGGATGTGTTGAACAGGAAGTACCATGTCGCGATACCGACGGCAACGGCGATAACGATACCCCATGTTATGCGAAGATTAGGAATAATACGTGCGATTTGAGTTGCATCGGGAACAGGCGCCGTCTGAGGAACCGAACCCTCGCGAAGAGCGCTGGTATAAACAAAGCCCATGAAAAGCACGGCCACATAGTTAAACATGATTGTCGTGATCATTTCGTTCAGACCCCGCCAGCTCTTGAGAAGACCCGGCAGCAATCCCCAGAAGCCGCCGGCGAGAGTTCCTGCAGCGATAGCCAGAATTGTAATCCAGGGGCCTTCAGCTCCGATAAGCAGCGATACGGCAAGGGCCGCCATCGAGCCGCAGAGGAACTGCCCTTCGCCGCCCAGATTGAAAACGCCGCAGCGGTATGCGAAGCAGGTGCATAATCCGCAGAATATCAGCGGCATTGAACGGACGATTGTGTTGGATACATTTGTAACCGTTCCGAATGCGCCGCGGAAAAGATAGCCCATGGACTGGATCGGATCGGCGCCCAGACACAGAATGATGATCATGCCGATGATAAACGCCAAAAGAATGGACAGCACCGGAATAAGCACATTCATAATTTTTTTCTTTAACATTTTGCGCTCCCCCTCACTTGCCCGCCATGGCAAGGCTAATATCCTGAATCGGCGGATTATTACCTGAATACTCGCCCATTATCTGTCCTTCAAACAGGACGATGATACGGTCGGAAAGCTGAAGCACCTCGTCAAAATCCGCGCTTATCAGCAGAACGCCGCAGCCCTTGTCCCGTGCTTCGATCATGCTGTCCCGAACATACCTTGTCGCTCCGATATCAAGCCCGCGGGTGGGATGCACCGCGATGAGAAGATCAGGTTCGGCTTCAAGCTCACGCGCCAGTATAACCTTCTGCTGGTTGCCGCCGGAAAGATTTCTGGTTTCCTGCGTTACCGACCGGCAGCGAATATCGTATTTCTCGCGGAGCTCCTCGGAGTATTGCCTGATGGCCTTTTTTTTCAAAAACCAGCCGTTAGCTTTGCTGAAGCGGTCTGACTCGGTGGATTTGAATACCAGATTATCCTCCACGCTCATGTCGCCCACGAGACCCATGAGGTTTCTGTCCTCGGGGATATGGGAGACGTGCTCGTCGATGAAGCTGCGCGGCGCGAATGTCGCGGGCTTTTTGCCTTTGAGAGCTACCTCCCCGGATTCCGGAACGATCACTCCGGCGGCAATCTGAGCAAGCTGACTCTGACCGTTGCCGTCAACACCGGCAATGCCGACGATTTCCCCTTTTGCGACACTGAGGCTCACATTGTTCAAACCGCCGTGCTTTAAGCTCTTTTTATAACACACATCCTTGAATTCGATAACTGCTTCCCCGGGTTTTTCGACCTTCGCATAGATGGCTTCGGAAAGCTCACGCCCGATCATCAGGTTCGCCAGCTCCTGGCTTGTGGTTTTGTCCGCGTCCAGCGTACATATCGCTTCACCGGCGCGCAGGATCGTGATGCGGTCGGAAACGTGCAGCACCTCGCGCATCTTGTGGCTGATGAAAATGATGCTCTTGCCTTCGTTCTTGAGTTTTTCGATAATGCTGTAAAGGCCTTCGACCTCGACATCGGTGAGTGCGGCGGTGGGTTCGTCCAAAACCAGAAGCTCAGCTCCTCTGTAGAGGGCTTTAAGAATCTCCACGCGCTGCTGGGCTCCGACGGATATCTCCGTAATCTTTGCGTCCATCTCAACGTTCAGACCATACTTCCAGGAAAGCTCAAGAATCTCTTTTTTTCGTTCCTTGACATCTATAAACGGCTTTTTTGACCGCTTATCCCCGAGGATAATATTTTCAAAAACAGTCATGGCTTCGACCAGCATGAAATGCTGGTGCACCATGCCGATCCCCAGTTTGACCGCCTGGGCAGGGGACTCAATCTTTACCTTTTTGCCGTGAAGGTATATGCTGCCTGCTGTTGGCTGGTACAGGCCGATCAGCACGTTCATGAGCGTTGACTTGCCCGCGCCGTTTTCTCCCAGAAGGGTATGTACCTCGCCAGCGCGGACCTCGAAGTTAATATTGCGATTGGCAAAAAACTCACCGAACTGCTTCGATATACCTTCCATTCTCAGAAGCTCTTCCATTGATCACGTCTCCCTCGTCTGCGGATTTAACGAAAAACATAAAAAAATTGCCGTTTTTATACGGCAATTATAACAAACGTTCCGTTCGGGAACCGTACGGAATGTTAATTAATTCTCAAATTATATAAAATACTTTTCTTTTTTTCGCACATCTGATATATTGCGCTTTCCGCCCAGGCGTATTCTGACATGAATTTTCCGTCAAAACGGGATATTGCGTCAGGCTTGCCTGCCCAGAAATCGTAATAGTCGCAGGAGACAAGCTCCTTACGTATCCGGCAGTTTCCGCGCTCACGCACAAAGATATCCTCCGCTCGATAATCGCTTAGCGTATCCTTGAGCTCCTTAATGGTGCGGCGGTAGCCGGTATTGTCAGTGGTTTTGCAGTCGCTGCCTTCCCAGAGACACTCGATTATATCATAAATTGAAACATTTCGGCCTTCATTATATACACAGAGAGCCATAAGTTCTTTAGCCTTAGCGGAATGAAAACGTACATGTCGGTTATCTACCTGCATTTCAAAGCAGCCAAAGGTATGAAAACGTACTCTCTTTTCCTGTCGGCTCTGAAGCAGCTTTGCTCGTTCAAGTACGTCAATAATATCATCTCTGTCGAAGGGTTTGAAAACCACATAATCAGCCTTCATACGGAGAGCATCCACCGCATAACGAGGATGAGCGGTCACGAACACGATGATAACGCTGGGCCAAAGCGTCCTTATTTTCATAGCAAGCTCCATGCCGTTCATCCCCGGCATATCAATATCGAGAAGAGCAAAATCCACCACATTGTGCAGTGCGAATTCCAGCGCGTCCATCGGATCGGTAAACTTGCCTACGATCTCGAAATCCGGCATATCCGCACATTTGAGCTCGAACAGCTGCATATCGAGCAGCATATCATCCACAAGTATCGTTTTCATGTTTCACACTCCTTGAACAGATCAGCAGGATACCGGAGCACCACCCTTGTTCCCTTGCCGGGCTCGCTCTCCACCGCTATGGAGCAGCCGGGGTGCTTTCTCATGCGGGTTTTTATATTCGCGATTCCGACGGAAGCTCTGTCGCTTATATCGTCCGGTATAAAGCCCACGCCGTCATCAGAAACCGTCACCTCATAGAAATCTCCGTCCCTGCGCAGGCTTACCCGAACGGTACCTCCGCCCACGAGGGGCTTTATCCCATGTACTATGGCATTCTCTACGATGGGCTGTATCGTAAGCACCGGTATCATAAAATCCGCGTCGAAAACGTCGTACTCCATTTTGAGCCGGTCACCGAGCTGTACGGCGTTGATATCAGCAAATGCCTTCACGGAGCGCATCTCCTCCTTGAACGGTACAAGGCCGTGCTGCAGGCCGACACTGTCTACCCTGAAGCGGATATACCGTGAAAAATCCTCCGTCATCTTGTATGCAGCATCCGGCTTAAGCACGATGAGCGCCTGTATGGCATTCAGCGTATGGTAGAAAAAATGCGAGTTTATTTGAGTCAGAAGCACATTGATTCGGTCATATTCAAGTTGTGATTGCAGCTCCCTGATGCGATATTCCGTCATTTCCTTATCCATTCTTTTTATGGTCAGAATGCTTGACGTGACCACTGCCGCGACCACGCTCAGCGTTAAGCTGACGGCGGCGCACAGCCATAGGAAGCCGTGAGCATACCAAGGCTTTTCGGGATATACGGTGACATACCATTCGGTATTCAGGATAGGGAAAGCCCGTTCATAGGAAGGCTTTTTCGGGCCTGTACCGGAGGAAAGTATGGACTGGCGCGCTCCGGTATCCGGGTTTATGCGCCACAACTCGCATCCGAAGCCTTGCGATTTCAGGTTCTGCATTGAGGTGATATCGTTGAGCGCCTCCGGATAATCCAGAGTCACAGAGACTATACCCCAGAAATTGCCTTCAATATATACGGGAAGCCGTCCCGCGATACCCATGCCTCCCTGCACGAGCTCAAAGGGGCCGGCCATGATCATCTCATCTTTGTCGATTGCAGCCTGCGCCTCTTTATCTCCGGCACTTTGGCCCATGAGATTATGTCCGAGAACATCTTCGTTCGCTGTCAGCGGGAAGACGTTGGAAACCACGCCTCCGGGAGCCAGAAGGACGTTGCGGACACAGCCTTCCGATACCAGGAGCCGCGCAACCTTTTCAAAGTCCTCGGTACCGCCGTTGTTTTTGATTATGAGCGCCTTAAGAGTTTCGGCTTTGCTGAGCTTAGCATACAGCACCTCGTAGGTCTGCGCGCTGACGGTGCTGGCTATGTATTTCATCTGTTCACGCTCACGGATCTGTCTGCTGTACTCGATATAAACAGTGACAGCCATTAGCAGGACAAGCACAGTTAAAAAAACGTTCAGCACGTTTCCCGACAGCCGTCTCCTTTTCATCAACAGTTAGCTCCTTTAATGTCCGTTCTGTTTATTATTATAGAACAACGTGTGATGTGATGCAATTACAAAGAATGAGGTGATTTATGGTTATTTCTGAACAAATATTTAAAAATCCCGTCCGCCTTGCAGGTGAGGCGGACGGGATTTTTACTTGGCGGAGACTGCGCATACAGCGAAGCCTCATTCGGCGGCCATTGACAAATCCGTCAGCCGTCCTTATTGCCCAATAATAATTCCGTAAAAATATAGTGTATTTCCGGGCAATATTTTTATCTGACCTTCTGCAGTATCTTAACAACCTCTTCTGTTTTAAGCACTTTGCCGTAAGAGACGACCTTGCCGTCAACAACCAGAGCAGGTGTTGTCATTACGCCATAGGCCGCGATCTGTGAAAAGTCGGTTACATGGTCAACCGTCGTGTCCATACCGAGCTGCTCAAGAGCGGCTTTCGTCGCCGCTTCAAGCTGATTGCATTTTTGGCAGCCGCTGCCTAATATTTTTATTGAAGCGCCTTCGGTCTTGGCGTTTTCGGCCTTAGCCATGCTTTCCGCGTCACAGTTTCCGCAGCAACAGCTTTTGGGTTCTTCCTTTTTTGTAACCTTTGCAAACAGTCCCATAAACGATATCTCCTTTAGTTATTTTAAAATCCGAGATAGAACATATAAAACCCGATGAGCAGGATAACCGTACCCGTCACTGTTTTTATAAGCGAGCTTGCCCTGCCGTACTTTTCGCTGGATGACAGCTTTTGCACGAGTCCTATGGAAGTTCCGGCTACTACAGCGAGGATACCGTGCCCGATTGAATAAAGCAACAGTAAAAGTATGCCCCAGATGATGCTGCCCTTGCCTGCTACGATGGCAAGAAGCGCAATCAGTACCGGCGTCGAGCATGGCGAAGAAAAGACTCCCCCGAGAATTCCGGCGATAAAAGCTCCGGCATACCCTCTCTTTGTGTTTTTTGAGATAAGATAGCTTGAAGGAATAATCTCAAAGATACCCCATGTCTGCAATGCCATCAGAACCATAAGAGCGCCAAGCAGAATATACCACCAGGATGCCGAGGTGCCCATAAGCTTCCCGGCGGAGGAAGCGATTACGCCTAAAACCGTAAACGTTACAGCGGTTCCTAAAGCAAAGGTAAGAGAAAGCCTGAAGGCTCTTTTTGTGTCTTTTTGCCCCGTTCCGCCCACATAACCGATAACCAGCGGGATGCTTGAAAGCGAGCAGGGAGTAAAGGATGTCAATATTCCGGCAAAAAGAGCAAGAACAGGTGCAAGCCAAGATGTTTCGGTGATCAGCTTTGAAATGTGTTCAAGCAATCCTGTCACTCGGTTACCCCCATGTCTTCAAGTATGGCTCTCATCTGGTCCTCTGTCAATCCGCCTTGATGCACGGTAAAAACATGTTCGTTGGTATCTTTTGTGGAATACATGGTAAAATCAATGCCGACGGTATCGCTGGGAACATATGGCGTTCCGTCAGAATTGAAAAACACCTGAGTCGGAATGACCTGTATTGGGAAATCGGCCGCGGCATCGCTATACTTCCACACATCAACGAACTTAATTATGGCCTTACCCTGCATTTCAGCGTTCATTGTCTCGAGAACGGGAGCCATCTTCTGGCAGGGGACACAGGAATCAGATCCAAAGTCAATGATTATGGGCAGTCCGTATGCTTTGAGCGTATCCATATCAACGGCTGTCGCCTCAAGCTTAAAATCTTCTTCATTTTCAGCTTTAACAAGCTCTTTAGGGGAATCTTTGCTGAGGGGATCGGGGGTTGGATGTGTTTTTAAAGCCCATATTAGGGTGAGTGCAACGGCAATCAATGCCGGAACCGCTATCCGGAGAAAAAGCTTTTTCTTGCTCATCAGCAGCATCCGCCTCCGCAGGAACAGCCGGACAATCCCTTCTTTCCTTCAAAAAATGCTCTCAAATTCTCCGGGAGCTCATATTTGCCGCAGGAGCAGCCGCTTTCAGGCTTGCCGAATATGGATTTCAGTATGGCTTCGGCCAGCATTTCCTTAGGCGGCACTTCGTATGTTTCTCCATTATACTCAAACACACGGCAATCCACATCATTCCCGCTGATCTCGCTGCAGCAGCCGCAGCTGTTTTCCTTCACCGGCCCGCAGATATCCTGTCCGTTAACACGGATCGTGGGTGAGGATAAAAACCTGTACTTCTCTGCAAGCTCGGCTGTTTTGATTTCGGTCTTATTATATTCGACCTCGAAGCCCGCAAGCTTCAGGGCCGGAGTCAGAGTCATCATCACCTCATCAAGCACTTCGTCCGTCCCGATGCAGCGGTCACAGGCGCTTAGATCAAGATAAAGGTATTCGACCAGCGCTTTCTTCTCTGCCGGTTCGCCGCAGCCGCATGAACAGCACGGTTCTGCCGTTTCCTGCTTTCCGTTCGGAGGCGTCCAGCCAGTATTATCACCTACATAGGTAATTGCGCCTACGGGACAGCGGTTACCGCAGCCATGACAGTGGTCAACGCATTCGTCGGGCTTAGTCACCACTGGCGACGGAGCTTTTGACGTGTCATAAACGCCATGAGGGCACTTGCTGACACATGTTCCGCATTCGATGCAAACAGAATAATCTACAACAGGATACCAGGTCTTAGCCATTTTAAATTCCTCCCTATATTAAAAATGCCTGAAAAGCATTAAATAGATACCCTACGATAATGATTCCTACTGTACAGATAGCAATAAACAGTCCAAGAAGCTTTGGCTTAACAGCCTTGCGGAGCATTATCATAGACGGCAGGCTGAGAGTCGTCACCGCCATCATAAACGACAGCACCGAGCCGAGCAAAGCACCCTTTCCGAGCAAAGCCTCCGCAATAGGGATCGTGCCGAAAATGTCCGCATACATCGGCACGCCGACCAGTGTTGCAAGAATCACTCCGAACGGGTTATCGCTGCCCAGTACTTTCACAACCCATGCCTCCGGAATCCAGTTATGGATTACTGCGCCGATACCCACGCCGATGAGAATATATGGAAAGACTTTTTTAAATATTGCTGCGACCTGTTCTTTGGCATATGTCGCGCGTTCCCTTTTGGAAAGTGTCGGTGACTCGATATCTATGCTGCTGGCTGAAAGGATGAAACTCTCAACGTACTTCTCCATGTGGAGTTTTTCAATGATCATTCCGCCGATGACGGCTATCATCAGTCCCAGAATGACGTAAACCACAGCAACTTTAGCCCCGAAAATGCTCATAAGCAGAACAAGCGAGCCGAGATCTACCATAGGAGAGGAAATAAGGAACGAAAAGGTCACACCTACCGGCAGTCCCGCGCTTGTGAAGCCGATGAAAAGAGGTATCGACGAGCAGGAGCAGAACGGCGTTACCGTACCTAACAGAGCAGCTACCGAGTTTGCACCGGCACCGTGAAAACGTCCAAGTATTTTTTTGCTCCGCTCAGGCGGGAAATAGCTCTGAATATAGGAAATAATGAAAATAAGAGTGCAAAGCAAAACAGTTATTTTAATTACGTCATAGAGGAAAAACTGTGCGCTTCCTACCCACCGATTTGCAGTGTCAAGGCCCAGTGCAGACAAACCGCCGCCTATTACTTCATTGAGCCATCTCATACCTAGAATTTGATTCTGTATAAAATCCCAGACCCCCATATATATCTTCCTTTCAAATTAAATCAAACATCTTTGATGTATTCATGATAAAAACATCCTAAAACGGATGGTTTTTTTATCTGCCGCAGCAGATGCTGTTCTGTTTAATGTTAGGCGTTGTAAGCTCTTTAAGAAGCTCGACCGCGCGATCCCTGCCGCTCTCGCTCAGTCTATAGTGTGTCCATTTCCCTTCTTGCCTGCTAGCTACAAGACCCGAGTCACACAAAATTTTCATATGGTAGGAAAGCCCCGACTGACCGATATTCATTTGTTCAAGCAGTACGCAGGCGCATTTTTCGCCGCCGCGAAGCTTTTCCAGTATCATCAGACGATTTTCATCGCAAAGAGCTTTAAACACTCTTGCGTTGTCCTGATATGTTGTTCCCATAACCCACCTCGTATCAAAAACATTTGATATATTCCGCTGTAAAAAACACCTTTACGGTGACAATAGAGGATGCTACAAATCAATTTTATTTGATATGACCAGTATATACACCGATACGGGAAAATGTCAAGCGAAATATGTCATGGACTGTAAACGGCCGTCACAAATTTTCAGAGAGCCTCACACAAAGCGGTCCGGGTTCAAGCCCGGACCGCAGATCAGACGCGCCGAATACAAGCGCGGTTTTAATGTTTTGTTTATAGAGTAACGGTTATTTTTTTTATGTTTTTCGGGCGGTCGGGGTCGAGACCCTTGAGACGCGCCGCTTCAAAGGCGAACAGCTGGGCGGTGACGGCACTGTAGAACGGGCTGATGAAATCGCAGTCCTCTTCGGGAAGCTCAATGAATTCATTTGCATATAACCTCAATTCGGGCGAATTCGAGACTATGATGAGCTCGCTGCCTATCTCACGGAGCCTCCGGCATATCTCGACGGATTTATCCAGAGCCGGGCCTTCCGGCGCGAAAATAATGAACGGGATGCATCTGTCGGCGAGCGCGAGAGGGCCATGGTAAAAATCTGATACAGGGTAGGCTCTCGCCCTTATGTACGCGGTCTCCTGCAGCTTCAGTGCGGCCTCCGCCGCCGTCGCGTAGTTAACGCCTCTTGAAAGGACAAAGCATTCCTGCATATCCATATACCGTCCGGCGACCTCCGCGACAGCCGCGCGATTGTCAAGCTGCCGTCTTATGGCTTCGGGGACTTTTCTCAGCTTTTCGGAAAGTTCGCAATCGTCTCCAAGAGCGGCAAAAAGCAACGCCAGTATGTACATTTCGGCGGTGAAGGTCTTTGTGGCGGCTACGCTTTCCTCGACACCCGCATAAAGGCGCAGCTTGTATTTTGCCTCTCTGTCAAGGGGCGAATTTTTAGTATTAGTTACCGCAACCGTGGCCGCTCCGCACTCGTTGCCGTGCATTATAAACGAAAGAACGTCTTTTGCCTCTCCGGACTGGGAAATGCCGATTATAAGGCTCCTTTCAAGCCTCAGCTTTCTGCCGTAAACGGTAATTATCGAGGG
>JAJUHD010000073.1 GCA_029268085.1 Bacillota bacterium
ACCAAAGCTGCCGGCCCCGCCGCCTTTGTCACTAAAATACGCGCGATACTGCTGCGCGACACGGGCGCGACTCTTGCCCCGCTCCATGCCTTCATCTTCCTGCAGGGGCTTGAGACTCTGTCCCTACGAGTCGAACGCCACGTCGAAAACGCGCTGAAGGTTGTCGATTACCTCTCAACGCACCCGAAGGTGGAAAAGATCAATCATCCCGCCCTTTCCAGCCACCGGGATCATGAGCTTTACAAGAAGTATTTCCCGAACGGCGGGGGCTCGATCTTCACATTTGATATCAAGGGCGACGCCGAAACAGCAAAGGCTTTTATCGACAGGCTCCGGGTCTTCTCACTGCTCGCAAATGTTGCGGATGTAAAATCCCTCGTTATACATCCCGCCAGCACCACACATTCGCAGCTTAGCGCCGAAGAGCTTGCCGATCAGGGCATTAAGCCCAATACGATCAGGCTCTCGATCGGGACTGAGCATATAGACGACATCATCGCCGATCTCGATCAGGCGCTCTAGGCAATGGTACAAAGATATGCCCCGCAGCATCTAAGCTGCGGGGCATGATTGTCTTTATTCTATTGTTCCGCCGCTGATGACAGTATCCCTGTAGTAGAATACGGCGGCCGGCCATAATGCCCTCCTTAGATATTGTTCAGCTCAATAATGTGCTTGCCGAGCTGAGAAATTATTCGGAGAAGATAGGTGTTGAAAGATAGCGCTCACCGGTATCCGCAAGCAGAACGACGATGGTTCTACCGGCGTTTTCAGGCCGCTTTGCAAGCTCTGCAGCCGCCCATACGGCAGCGCCGGAGGAGATGCCGGCGAGCAGGCCGTCGGTCCTTGAAAGTTCGCGTCCGGTTTTAAACGCGTCCTCGTTTTTAACGCGGATAATTTCGTCATAGACCTTTGTGTTCAGTACATCGGGGATGAAGCCTGCGCCGATGCCCTGCAGCTTGTGCGGACCGGACTGACCGCCGGAAAGTACCGGCGATGCGTCAGGCTCTACCGCGACGATCTTAATATTAGGATTTTTTGCCTTCAGATATTCGCCGACACCCGTGATCGTACCGCCGGTTCCTATACCCGCTACAAAGAAATCGAGCTTTCCGTCTGTGTCTTCCCAGATTTCCGGACCTGTCGCCGCTCTGTGCGCAGCGGGGTTCGCGGGGTTTGTGAACTGTCCGGGGATGAAGGAATTTGGTATTTCGCCGGCAAGCTCTTGAGCCCTTGCGACCGCGCCTGACATACCCCTTGAGCCCTCCGTCAGGACAAGCTCCGCACCGTAAGCCTTGAGCAGATTTCTGCGTTCGATGCTCATCGTCTCTGGCATTGTGAGTATAATGCGGTAGCCGCGCGCCGCCGCGACGGACGCAAGGCCGATGCCGGTATTGCCGCTTGTCGGCTCAATGATAACGGAATCAGGCTTGAGAAAGCCTTTCTCTTCCGCATCCTCAATCATAGCCTTGGCAATCCTGTCTTTGACGCTCCCCGTAGGGTTAAAATACTCCAGCTTCGCAATTATGGCCGCCTTAAGTCCGTACCTTTTCCCGTAATTCGAAAGCTCAAGAAGCGGAGTTTTTCCGATCAGCTCCGTAAGGCTCTTATATATTCTTGCCATGTTGCTACCTCCATATATTATAATTCCTATATATATAGTATGTATTTTAAATAGTACTCCCAATATAATTATTCTGTCAATAGAGTTAAACATAATTCGGATGTTTTTTATTGCTTTTTTAACCAAAAAGGTAAATTATGGTTCCGAGACACAAAATATAGTGTTTTTATCTCATCCCTGCACCTATCGACATATTTCTCCCGAACTATGCGGTATATGTAAATTACGGGATATATTTGTCCTAGTATGACGCAAAGGATGAAAACACCATGAAAAAACTGAAACTTTGTTTTCTGGCGGCCAAAATCGAATGGCATTGGTGGTTTATCAGGCGGACACGCAGAAAGGGTAATTCTTTGCTCAGCCGGGGGATGGCGTTTTCCTCCCAAAAGCTTTACCACCTCAACCGCCGCCTTTCCGCACACAGCGCAAAGGCGCTCAAAGCCCAGTCGGCATACGAAAAAATATCTAAAACAAGACTATGAACATAATGAAAGGAAGGACTCGAGCAAGTCCTTCCTTTGTTTTTCTCTGCTTCTGCGGATTACAGCAGCTCGAACTGATTCTTGTGAAATTTAAGAATGCCGTCGTCCCTCATTCTGCCGAGCTCGGCTGACATCGCGCTGCGGTCCACAGACAAATAATCGGCAAGTTCCTGTCGGTCAAAAGGTATTTCAAAGCTGCTGCTTCCAGCTCTCTGCGCTTCCGCGGAAAGGTAGGATAGCAGCTTTTCACGGGTGCTGCGTTTCGATGTGATTTCAATCTTACGTGTCAGCGAGATGTTCTTTTTTGCGGCTATATAGAGCATGTTACGGATAAGGCGGCTGTGGAATGAGCAGGCGTTGGAGCAGGGAGATGTAAGCCGGCGGCAATCTATAAAAAGAATCTCGCTGTCCATGGACGCAACGACGCTGACCGGAAGCGCTTTTGTTTCCGCAAAAGCAAACGATTCCCCGAACAGACCGCCGGGGCCGACATTTCCAAGTATGCTCCTATTTCCATAGTAATCCTCATGACTGATTTGGACCCTGCCGGAAAGGACTATTCCAAAGCTGCTCGTCGGTTCTCCTAGCATAAAAACCGTCTGCCCCTTTTCATAGCTGACAGCCTTTGCTGAAAGGCAGGACAAAAGGGATTTTAGCTCCGATTCTTCGATACCGCTAAACAGTTCGACATTTTTAAGTATATCTATATATTTTTCCATATGGCCTTCTTTGTTGTAAATACAACATACTTTCTGTTTATACTATAGTAAACTCAAACCATAAAGTCAACAAAAACTTATCATTTAAAATAAAGGAGTGACCAATAATGATAAGAAAGATTATTAAGATAGACGAAGACGCCTGCATCGGTTGCGGTCTGTGCGCCGAAGCCTGTCATGAGGGCGCAATTGCCATGGTTGAAGGCAAGGCAAAGCTGATGCGAGAGGACTATTGCGACGGACTCGGAGACTGCCTGCCAGCCTGCCCCGTAGGAGCGATCACCTTTGAGGAACGAGAGGCTCCGGCCTATAACGAGGAGGCAGTCAAACAAAGCAAGGAAGCCAAAAGCGAATCGGCTCTTCCGTGCGGCTGCCCCGGCACTCATTCCAAGAGCATAGTCCGTCCCGAAAAATGCGAGCATCCTCGCGCAGACGAAACGGAGAATACGAGCCGCCTTTCTCAGTGGCCTGTCCAGATACAGCTTGCCCCGGTAAACGCGCCGTATTTCAGGGGCGCAAACCTGCTGGTTGCCGCGGACTGCACGGCCTATGCCTTCGGCGACTTCCACAACAGATTCATCAAAAACAGAGTGACCCTGATCGGCTGCCCGAAGCTCGACGACGTTGATTACAGCCAGAAGCTGACCGAGATAATCAGAAATAACGATATTAAAAGCGTCACTGTCGTGCGCATGGAGGTACCCTGCTGCGGCGGGCTTGAAAACGCCGTAAAGCGCGCGCTTCAGAACAGCGGAAAAATGATTCCTTGGCAGGTCATAACTATTTCTACGGACGGTAGGATTCTGGACTAACGCAATAAACTGATTTTGATTTGATGGAGGTATATAAAATGAGCATGTTTTGTTATCAGTGTCAGGAAACAGCCGGAGGAACCGGCTGCAAAATTCGCGGCGTCTGCGGAAAGACCGAGGATGTCGCAAAGCTTCAGGATCTTCTGATCTATACTGTCAAGGGCGTTTCAGAAATCGTCGTCAAGGGGAAGCTCAGCGCGGAGAAGCTCGGAGCCGTTAACGGCGAGGTGCTCAGCAGTCTGTTTATGACCATCACGAACGCGAATTTCGACGGCGACGCTATCGAAGCTCAAATCAGGAAGATGCTTGCCCTGCGCGACGGGCTGAGAGCAACGGTCACCGGAGAGCTTCACGACTGCGCGACATTCACGGCCGGCACAAGGGAAGCCATGCTTGAAAAGGCTTCACCCGTCGGCGTTCTCGCCACAGAGAATGAAGATGTGCGTTCCTTGAGAGAGATGATCACCTACGGCGTCAAGGGAATGGCCGCCTATGCCGAGCATGCGAAAAATCTCGGCAAGGAAGACCCCGCGATATATGCTTTCATCTACACCGCGCTCGACTCAACCCTAAACGATTCCCTCACGGCGGATGAGCTTGTGGCCCTTACGCTGAAGACCGGCGAATACGGCGTAAAGGTGATGGCGCTCCTTGACGAGGCCAACACCTCAAGGTTCGGGAACCCCGAGATTACCGAGGTAAGCATCGGTGTAAGGAAAAACCCTGCGATACTAATCTCCGGCCACGACCTGACAGACCTCGAGCAGCTTCTGGAACAGACAAAGGGCACCGGTGTCGATGTTTACACCCACGGCGAGATGCTTCCCGCGCACTATTACCCCGCATTTAAAAAGTATGACAACTTCGCGGGCAATTACGGAAATTCTTGGTGGAAGCAGGTCGGCGAGTTTGAATCCTTCCGCGGCCCGATACTCTTTACGACTAACTGCATCGTCCCGCCCAAAAGCGAGGAGGTTAGAACGAGGATCTTTACGACAGGCTCGGCGGGCTTCCCCGGCTGCACACACATTATGCCCGACGAAAACGGAAAAAAGGACTTCTCGCAGATCATCGCGCTTGCAAAGACCCTTCCGGCTCCTGAGGAAATCGAAACCGGCAGCATCGTTGGAGGCTTTGCGCATAATCAGGTCTTTGCGCTCGCCGATAAGGTCGTCGAAGCCGTGAAATCCGGCGCTATCAGAAAGTTCTTTGTCATGGCGGGCTGCGATGGGCGAATGAAGTCCAGAGAATACTACACTGAGTTCGCCGAAAAGCTCCCGAAGGATACGGTAATCCTAACCGCAGGCTGCGCAAAATACCGCTACAACAAACTGAATCTAGGTGATATAGGCGGCATCCCCAGAGTTCTGGACGCGGGACAGTGCAACGATTCCTATTCGCTCGCCCTCATTGCGCTCAAGCTCAAGGAGGTCTTTGGGCTTGACGATATCAACAAGCTGCCTATCGCGTTCAACATCGGCTGGTATGAGCAGAAGGCCGTCATCGTTCTCCTCGCTCTTCTCTATCTCGGCGTAAAGAACATCCATCTAGGCCCCACTCTCCCCGGATTCCTCTCGCCGAATGTGGCGAAGGTGCTCGTCGAAACCTTCGGCATAGCCGGAATAGGAACGGCCGACGAGGATATCAAGCTCTTCATGGGCAAATAAAAGCTGAAATCGTCGAATTCCCGCCGCTGTCTGACAGCGGCGGGAATTTTTTACTCCTGAAAAATTGTCATATGTTTTTTGTGTTTTGCGTACAAATCATAGTAAATAAGCTCTAATCCTTCTATACTTTATTGACAATAGATTAGCAATCCTATAAAATATTTGGCAGAATAAGGTTGGATTTTGCTGACCGGGAGGAGAGATAACGTGCCTAAAGATAAGATAATCGAGGAATTGACGCACCAATACGGCAACTGGGTCGCTCAGGAGGGTACCGGAAAGTGCAAAGCCGCAGCCATGACTCAGGAGCTTTACCCGTATTCCGAGCTGTTTTCACCGATAAAGATCAACCATATGACAGTTAAAAACCGCCTTGTCATGGCTCCGATGGGAAACATTGATATGTGTGAGGAAACAGGCCGTCCCAACGACAAGATGATCCAGTATTTCCTCGCGCGCGCGAAGGGCGGCACCGGCCTTATCACATCGGGCCTCATACCCGTCAGCTACGGTATCGACAATTCCCTTATAGAGCTTGGGAACCTTACATATTTCCCCCGCATCGACCGCAGCCGCACCGTCTTTTGCGGCTGGCGCGATATTGCCCACGGCATACATAACTACGGCGCGAAGTTTTTCATTCAGCTCACAGCCGGAATGGGCAGAGTCGGCAACCCGCAATGTTTGATAACTCAGCACAAATTTCCTGTTTCGGCTTCCTTTAACCCGAACTTTTATATCACGCAGATCCCCTGCATGAGACTTTCGGACCATAAGCTGAAGAAGATAATCAAAAACGCCGGCCAGGCTGCGGCGGACGCTATGGCCGCAGACATAGACGGCGTCTATCTGCACGGACACGAGGGCTACCTGCTCGAGCAGGTTACAAACCCCGCCTTCAACCGCCGCAAGCTCGGCCGTTTTGCGGACTGGCAGGCCTTCGGCATCGATATGGTGAAGGAGATACGCCGCCGCTGCGGAGACCGTTTCCCGATAATGTACCGCATTGACCTGTCGTTGGCCCTCAACGAGACTTATGGCGAGACGATGGATAAAGAAAAGAGCCTTAAAAAGTACAAGAACGGCCGCTCGATCCAGATGACGCTGGACTACATGGACAATCTCGTCAAGGCGGGCGTCGATATCTTTGACGTTGACCTCGGCTGCTATGACAACTGGTGGCTGCCGCATCCCCCTGCATCAATGCCCGCAGGCTGCTTCCTTGACATTTCCCGCATCGTAAAGCAGCATTTCGCGGAGAAGAAAATACTTTCGAACGCCGGAGTCTCCGTCCCCGTTGTCGCCGTAGGCAAGCTGGGTTATCCCGATCTTGCCGAAAAGGCGCTGCGCGACGGCGACTGTGATATGGTCATGCTCGGGCGTCCGCTGCTTGCCGACCCAGATTGGTGCAACAAGGCCTATGCCGGCAAGGTCAGCGAGATCATCCCCTGCATCGGCTGTCAGGAAGGCTGCCTTAACGAATTTGTCGAGGGCGGCCATCCCCAGTGCGCCGTCAACCCGAGAACGGCCTTCGAGCACATTTATCCCGAAATTCCCGCGCCCGCAAAGGAGCCGAAACGCATTGCCGTCGTCGGAGCAGGCCCCGCGGGAACAACGCTCGCGCTTACTGCTTCCGCAAGAGGGCACAAGGTCGACCTGCTTGAGAAAACTGATAAAATCGGCGGCAAAATAATCTCCGGCAGCGTACCTAAGTTCAAGTTTGACCTTGACAACTACCGCAAATATCTGGAGCGGCAGGTAGAAAACGCGTCTAAGGACGGCAGGATTAACCTTATTAAAAACTTTACCGCGACTACCGACTGGCTCAAGGAGCAAAAATATGACGCCGTAGTCTTTGCGGTAGGCACAAAGCCCGCAATCCCGCCGATTCCGGGAATCGACAAGGCTCCGACGATTGAGGCGACAGATCTTCTGACTCATCCCGATAAGCTCGGTAAGTCCAAGAGCGCTATCGTCATCGGCGGAGGCGTGGTTGGCTGCGAGACGGCATATTGGCTTGCATATGAGTACGGCCTCAAGGTCAGCGTTCTTGAGATGATGCCCTATTTTATGGACGGCGCCTGCACTGCGAACCGAGGCCATCTTATACATTATCTGCATGATAAGGGCGTTAACCTGATAAACTGCGCAAAGGTGACGGGGTTTGAGGGCAATACAGTAAAATACCGCCGTAACGTCAGCAAGAACCGCCCTAATCCCTATGTGACATGGACGCCGATACTGCCCAAAAACGTCGAAAACCCCCTCGCGCCGAAGCTGGGCCCAGAGGAGGAGGATAGCAGCCTTGCTGCGGATATCATCGTTCTCGCGGCGGGAGGACATCCGGACGATTCGCAGTTCCTCGAGGCACAGCGCGAAAACGCGGCGCCCCTGCTCTACAACATAGGCGACAGCTTTGCAGGCAAAAGGGTCTTTGAAGCGGTTCAGGCGGCATACGCGCTCGGAACAAAACTTTAAAAAGGAAGGGACGCGCAATGGCAATCAAACTTACGGCGGAGCAGCAGGCTATCCTCGACGGCAAACAGGGCGAAGCGAAAGCCAAGGTGATGAAGACCCTTGTGATGTACGGCGAGACATTCGGCGCCGAAGAAATGGTGCCGATAACTAGCGAATACGGGCATCTTGTCACAAGCTTTGGTCTTTCCATGCTGGAACCGGTTTACCGGCTCAACGACGAACTGATTGCCGGAGGCGCAGTTTCCAAACAAGCTTTCTCGGTCGATCCGAGACCGATAGACAGAAACATTCCGACAAATCTTCTCCAGAAGCTGGTTTTCAAGTTCATGTATTCGGCACAGGAGAGCTACGAGGAGCAGCTCAGAAAGCTTGGGCTCATGAACGAGGATGCCTTCACCTGCGCCTGCTATCTGGACGAGGTCGGGAACAAGCCCAAGGAGGGCGACATTCTGAGCTGGGCGGAATCAAGCGCCGTCGTCTATGCGAACAGTGTCCTCGGTGCAAGATGCAACCGCAACTCCGGCATCATCGAGATGTTCGGCAGCATCGTCGGCTGCGTACCCTGTTTCGGCTTGCTTACCGACGAAGGACGCAGGGCAACATGGATAGTTGAAGTAAAGACGACCAAAAAGCCGGAGGCTCAGATACTCGGCAGCGCAATCGGCATCAAGGTCATGGAAGATGTGCCTTACATAAAGGGGCTTGACAAGTGGATCGGAACAGATCTGAGCGACGCCGCCTGCTCCTATCTTAAGGACATGGGCGCAGCGACGGCTTCCAACGGAGCAGTCGGGCTCTACCACGTTGAAAATCTTACGCCCGAGGCAGTTAAGCTCGGCGAGAGCCTTATTGCCGAGGGTGCAAAGACCTATGTTATCGACGATGCGGAGCTTGAGCGCGTCAAAGCCTCCTATCCCTGCATTTGGGCAAATCCGGACGCCGAGCCTAAGCTCTGCTTCGTCGGTTGCCCGCATCTTTCGCTTACACAGCTAAAGGAATGGACCGAAAACGTCCTCCGCGCGCTTGCGGAAAACGGCCGCTCCAAGGTCGCAATACCGACGGTTTTCACATCCCCGCCCGCTGTCATAAAGGCGTTTAAAGCGACTCCCGAGGCGGCAAGGCTCGCAAAAACCGGCGTCATCCTCTCATACATCTGCCCGCTCATGTTCATGAATAATCCGCTCTGCGGAAAGATGCCGGTAATTACAAACTCCAACAAGCTGCGGACCTATTCCAGTTCCCGCTTCTACACCGACGCGGAAATTTTGGGGATCATCACAAAAAAGGAGGGCAGGTAAATGAGACAGTTTAAAGGCCGCGTTGTCGTCCCCGGCAGCGCAAAAGCCGAAGCCCTCGTTTCTCATACAGGCTTCAATACGCTCGCAAGCTTCCAGAAAGCCCTGATGTTCAAGGATAAGAAGGCTAAATGCTCCGATCACGGAAACCATGAGCTTTTCGGGAGGCCTATGGCGGGCAAAGCCCTCTGCATCCCGCAGACTATCGGCTCCACAACCGGCGGTCTCATCCTGTTCGATGCCGCCAGCACGGGACTCCAGCCCGCCTGTCTGCTATTCTCCAAGCCGATCGACTCGCTCGCAGCCGCGGGAGCGATCCTCGCGGGCGTCTGGACCGGCGCGTCCATGCCCACGGTCGACTGCCTCGGCGACGAATTCCTTGAATTCGTACAGACCGGCGATACAATCAGCGTTTCTGAGGACGGGACCGTAACGGTCGGATGACGGAATAACTTCTTCCGAAATTATCCGAAAATACTTGTTTTTTATAGATACATATAAAAAACAGGGCGTAATTATCAATTCGCCCTGTTTTTTGATTAATTAATTAGTTTTAGGAATCAGAAGCTCCGATCCGTCTGCATGCTCTAAGCCAGTTAACAGTATCGGCAACCGTTTCACGGAACGGTCTGGGCTTGAAGCCCAGCTCTGTTTTGGCTTTTCTGTTTGAAAACAGCGAGTTTGACGAAAGCGTATATAGCGAATATGAGGTGAAAAGCGATGTTTTTTTGTTCAGCTTGGAACAGAGTTCAAAAAAAGGTGCCGCCGCTTTCGCAAGCCAGAGAGGCAGTGTTACGGGTATCTTAACTCCGAGCGCCTCGCCGATGGCCCGTGCAATCACCGGAACCGGTATATAGTTGCCGGAGAGTATATAGCACTCGCCGCTTCTGCCGTTTTCGCAGCATGACAGTATGCCGTCGGCAACGTCGCGGACGTCTACAAAGTCATATCCGCCGGATACAATGGCAGGCAGCTTTTGGGCATCCAGATTTAAAAATAGTTCCGTCATCGGCGAACAGCCGTTGTCATAGGGCCCGATTATTCCGGACGGGTGAACTATTGACACATTAAGCCCGCCGGCTGCCGCCTTCAGCACATATGAGGTGGCTTCCGCCTTGGTTTTCGCATAGAAACCCTTTACCTTTTTTGAAGAGAATTCCCCGATCTCTGTCATGGTCATACCCTTCGGCAGCACCGGCAGAGCATGGACGGAGCTGACGTAAACAAGCTTTCTCACGCGATTTTCAACACAGAGGTCAACTACGTTTTTTGTCCCCTGAACGTTGATATTATATATGCTTTGCTGGTGGCCCGAAGCTATCGAGACGACCGCCGCGCAGTGGATAACTATGAGTTCTTCTTCCGCCGAAGCAAAGAACGGGCGCAGAGTATGAATATCGGAGACATCTCCGAAACAGAGTTCCGTTCCGTAAGGCAGATGCCCGATAAGCTTATCTCCCGGAAGCACAAGGGCTCTTACCCGTTCTCCTCCTGAAACAAGTTTCTGTATAATTGTATTGCCAAGATGGCCGGTCGCACCGGTGACTAAATACAGTTTGCCCATACAGAAACCCTCTTTCCAAATATTATTTTTAAAATATTCCAACATAGCGTTGATTATATTATCTAATGCTATTATACTAACGTCGTGTATATTATTCAACAGACACCTTTATATTAAGCGCAAGATAAAATACAGAGTACGGGAATGTGTTGACAATTCTATAAAAGTTTACAATTGGAGAGAAATACATGAAAACAGATCGCAGAGTAACTTACACCAAGAAGGTTCTTAAGGAAAGTCTGCTCGAGCTTATACCGGAAAAGCCCTTAAACAAGATATCGGTTAAGGAAATTTGTGAGAAAGCCGATGTCAACCGCGCGACGTTTTATTCCCATTTCAGCGACGTCTTCGACATGCTTAACCAGATAGAAAACGATCTGTACGAGACAATACGGAGTTCTATTGACAAGGGTGGGCAGACAGGCGGCTTAATCGAGCTTCTGACGGAAATCTGTGTTGATATCAAGCGGAACGAAGCCATTTGCAAAGCGATTCTCAGTGAAAACGGGGATAAGGATTTTTTAAACCGGGTTTTGCTAGTCGCGCATGATAAGTGTATTTCTGAATGGAAAACGGC
>JAJUHD010000074.1 GCA_029268085.1 Bacillota bacterium
ACTACAGGCCGCACTGTTTGGGCCGACATCTCTGAGTACAGGACAAGACTGGATTGAGAGCGGGTTTAAATCCATGAGCGCGGAACAGACGGCTGTATACCAACAGCTCATTAAAAACGGAACGCCGGCGAGAGAAGCTTATGAAAAAATCAAAGAAATATCATCGGCAGAGGCAACGGGCAAAGGAACAGATCATGAAGTTTCAAAAGCTGTCGTTCAGAGAAACATTCTCGCAAATTCCAACTTGACGCCATTTGAAAAAAACATTGTCTATTACGGATTGCTTGCAACGGATGCGGAAAAGACGGTTATGGAAAAGTTGGACGACATGGCCGCAAAATACAGCGAGACATCGAAAACGCTGAGCGAAATTTACATCGCAGGCGCAGCCTCGTCCGAGAGCGGCAAAAGCAAAGCCGAAATGAAGCGTGAGGCGCTGATAAATTCGACGCTGACCGACGGCCAGAAGCGAGTTGTATATGAAAGCCTGATAAACGAAGATCAGACAGACATTATAGACAGCCTGGCAAGTGCCGGAATGAGCTTCAGCGAATATCTTAAAATGGCGGATATATTTGAAGGTTCCGGCGGGAAACGGAACGCAGAAAAGTTTGCCACTATCACCGAGGCCGGAATAGCGGCAGACGACGCGGCTGAGCTGCTTGACAAGCTGGATGATCTTAATCCCGTCGATGGAGCAAAGCAGGTGAGCGATCTTCAGAAAATGCGGCAGATAATTGATATGCCCGTCAGCGACTCCGATAAGCTTGTTATGATGAGCGCGACTATCGAACAGGGCGTATACGCAAAGGTGAAGCTCGCGGCCGGTTATGGCGTTAGCCCGAAAGCGTATGTGAAATTCAAAGAAAGGCTTCCGTCTTTCGATGAGAACAACAACGGCAGCTATACGCAGGCAGAGGTTGAAGCTGCGCTCGACAGCATGAGCGAGCTTACGACAAATCAGAAGGCTGTGCTTTGGCAAATGCAGGGAACAAGCTGGAGCGCAGCAAAAAATCCATATAATCCTTCGATGGGCGCACAGATCAGTGCGGCCGGTGCGGCGCAATCAGGCGGGAACGGTGAAAATTTGTTTTTAAAAAAATCAAGTGGCGCAGCAACATCAGCACCAGCACAGCAAAGTAACAGCTCAAATTTGTTTATGAGAAGATAAGACTTGCTTTTGGGATGAAAGCCGTGCTAAAAATTTCCTAACAGAAAATGAAAGAGCTCCCGAGACTTTCTCGGGAGCTTAAATAATGTTGAAAATTATTAAGTTGTGCTAAAAACGTGCTAACAAAAATATAAAAAACCTAGTATTTTCAATGGGTATAGAGCAAAAATACTTAGGTTCAAGTCCCGCCTCGCGCACCAAAATGGGGGCAGACCTTCCGACAAGAGAAGGTGTGCCTTTTTTATACGCAAAAACGTGTTATTATTAAACAATAAGGCTTATTAAAATAATTTAAAACGGAGATCCTGATTGGAGACGAATGATGGGTATTACTGTTAGACAATTTGCGTATGAAGATATTTCGGCTATGATTGAAATATGGAACGAGATTGTTGAGGACGGAACTTCTTTTCCTCAGACTGAGCTGCTGGACGAAAATAGCGGCAGGGATTTTTTTGAAAATCAGTCCTTTACAGGTGTTGCAATTGAGCAAGCAACAGCAAAAGTAGTCGGGCTGTATATCCTTCATCCGAACAATGTAGGCAGGTGCGGGCATATTTCTAACGCCAGCTTCGCTGTAAAGAGCGATGAACGCGGAAAGAAAATCGGTGAGATTTTGGTTTTACACTGTATTGCGAAGGCAAAGGAAATCGGTTTTAAAATATTGCAGTTCAATGCTGTGGTAAGCACAAATTCCCCTGCTCTTCGCTTGTATAAAAAGCTGGGATTTGTCCAGCTGGGTGTTATTCCCGGGGGCTTTCTTATGAAGGATGGAAGCTACCAAAATATCATTCCTCATTACTATGTGTTGTAAAAATGATAAAAGTGTTGATACAATCCAAGCTTTGCGTAAACCTCCGTTGCGGTGCAGAATAGGAGCACCATAACGGAGGTTTATATTATGGCAGGAAAGAATCTCAGTACGAAAGAGAATGAGTGTTTTGCCAAAATTCGCGAACTGCTGCTTTCAAGCAATGTCAGCAGCATGGACGACATCAGGAAATTGTTCAAGAAGACGAAAAAAGCTGCAAACCAGCTTCGTGGATGTTAACGTATCCAGCCCAAATGACCGCAAGGGCGAGTTTGAGCCGCAGTTACTGATGGAGGTGTTTTCCATTGCTCTCAGCGGCGCGTCCGTACCAGACGGAGGAATCCTTCGGGATGCGCCGCTGAGTTGGATAATCGATATAAACCAGTCCGAATCGCTGAGTATAGCCATATTCCCATTCGAAATTGTCCGTAAGGCTCCAGTGGAAATATCCTTCAACCGCCGTACCTTCATCGACGGTCTTTTCAAGCTCTTTAAGATAGCGGCGGAGAAATTCGACTCTGTCCGCGTCGTGTACCTGTCCGTCCGAATGCATGGTGTCTTTGCAGGAGATACCGTTCTCGGTGATAATTACCGGCAAACCGTAGCGTTCATAGAGCCATCGGGGGCCGTAGCGAAGAATTTCCGGCGTGATAGGCCAGTCTGTTGCGGTCCTCGGGAGGCTTTTGGGCAGAAGGACCACATTGCCGTGAACGTCGATCGGGGTTCCGTGGTAGATGTTTGCGCCGACAAAATCAAGCGGCTGACAAATTATGTTCCAATCCGATTCGGGGACGCCGTTCGAAAATTTTCGTAAAAAGTCGGGCGATGCTTCTGGATAATGTCCAAGGACAACGGCATCAAGACACCAGCAATGGCTGAAAAACCAACCGTCAGGCTTAAGAGAGAACGACGCCTCGTATGCGGTTTGCCTGTTCTCAGGCGTGTCTGTCACAGGATAATAAAGCGTGCCTGTCGAAGCAATCCCCACCTTTACAGGACAGCTGCTTTCTTTGCGCAGCGCTTTTACGGCGAGTCCGTGTGCCAGCATCATATTGTGCATGCACTGAAGCTGGTCTTCGACCGGCAGCTTAAGACCCGGGGCGTGGGTTCCTAGCTCATAGCCAAGACTGAGGGCGCACTGAGGCTCGTTGAGCGTGATGTAGTGACGGACTTTTCCGTCAAAATGCTTCGCTATCACTGAGGCGTATTCCGCGAACGCCTCGCAGACAGCGCGGTTGAGCCAGCCGCCTTTTTTCTGCAACGCTGAGGGGAGATCCCAGTGGTAAAGCGTCATATATGGCGTGATGCCGTTTTCAAGCAGCAAATCGACAAGCGAATCGTAATAGGCAAGCCCCTTTTCGTTAACACTGCCCGTACCTGCGGGCAGTATCCGCGGCCAGCTTACGGAAAATCTATATGCGGAGAGATTCATTTCTTTCAAAAGACGCACATCTTCGGAAAACCGGTGGTAAGCGTCGCACGCAACGCGGCCGTCCTGTCCGTCCCGTATAGCACCGGGGAGCTCGCAGAAATCATCCCAGATGCTGCGTCCCTTGCCGTCGGCATCGAACGCGCCCTCAATCTGATATGCGGAGCTTGCTGCGCCCCAAACAAAATTATTCGGAAAAGGCATAGCGGTACTCCTGTCTTAAATCGTTATTTCAACGAAGTATTCGGTTTTGCCCCGCTCGAAAGGCACGATGTTTCCGGCGATGGCATTTCCGTTTACCTTCATCCCAAGCTTTCCGCAGCCGGTATTTTTTACGGAAATGATATACCTTGCACCGCGGAACAGCCTCGTCACCTTATAATCCGGAAAATCTTCAGGGATGCAAGGAGCTATCATTAGTCCGTCGAAATGCGGGCAGATGCCGAGTATCGCCTGAGAAATGTTGACGAAGGACCACGCCGCAGTGGCCGTAAGCCAGCTGTTTTTGGCCTCCCCGTAACGCACGGCTTCACGCCCTGCGATCATCTGGCTGTATACATATGGTTCGGTACGGTGAACGTCGCTGGAATCCTCGATATACGCGGGACAGATTCTGCGGTAGGCATCGAAAGCCTGCTGCGCGTGCCCGAGACTGACCTCCGCCATACTGATCCATGGGTTGTTCTGGCAGAAGATCGATCCGTTTTCCTTATATCCGGGAGGGTAGCTGGTGATTTCCCCCAGCTCCTTTCGATACTCGGAATAACAGGGGCTTAAAAGCTCTATACCATATTTTCCGGTCAGATGCTTTTGAACGGAGGCGAGAGCTTTCTCGGCATGGCCTTCCTTTATGCCGATGCCGGCCATAACGCAGAAACCCTGAGGCTCGACAAAGATGCGGCCCTGTTCGCAAGTATGGCTTCCGACTTTGTTGCCGAACGCATCATATGCCCGCAGAAACCACTCGCCGTCCCAGCCGTGCTCGAGAACGGCCTCGCGCATACGCTGAATATTAGACCTTACATCCGCAGCTTCCGGCGTATTGCCGCGACGAGAGCACAGCTCGGCGTATTCTTCTCCGAACTTTACAAACATCGCCGCGATGAAAGTGCTTTCCGCCCTGCCGCTCTCAAAGTTTGAGCAGGTCTGGAAGCTCTCTCCCGGCTCCTCGGAGAAACAATTCAGATTCAAGCAGTCGTTCCAGTCGGCGCGGCCTATCAGCGGAAGCCCGTGCGGCCCCAGATGGTTGAGCGTATATCTGATGCTTCGGCGCAGGTGCTCGAAAAGAGGTTTTTCGCTGCCCGCGATGTTTCCGAACTGTACGGGCGCGTCTAGGATTTCAAAATCACCCGTCTCTTTTATGTAAGCGCTGGTACAGGCTATGAGCCACAGCGGGTCGTCATTGAAGCCGGAACCGATATTTTCGTTGCCGCGTTTTGTCAGCGGCTGATACTGGTGATATGTGCTCCCGTCCTCGAACTGAATGGCGGCGAGATCTAGTATGCGCGCTCTTGCGCGTTCGGGGATAAGATGGACAAAGCCGAGAATATCCTGACAGCTGTCGCGAAAACCCATTCCGCGTCCGGTTCCACTCTCAAAATAACTTGCGCTGCGGCTGAGATTAAAGGTGACCATACATTGATATTGGTTCCAGATATTTACCATACGGGAAAGCTTCTCATCGCCGCATTCAATATGAAAGACTTCAAGCAGATGTTCCCAGTAGCTTTTGAGTTCGCCGAGGGCTTTTTCGACCGCGTTGTCGTCGGAAAACCGCGACAGCATCGCACGCGCAGCGGTCTTGTTGATAACGCCCGCGCTTTCCCATTTTTCGTGCGGCGGATTTTCCGCGTAACCCAATACGAAAATCAACGTCTTGCTCTCGCCCGGCATGAGCCGAAGCTCGAAATGATGGCTTGCGATCGGCGACCAGCCGGAAGCGACGCTGTTGCCGCTTTTGCCGGATGTCACGGACTCCGGCGCATCCCATGAGCCGAAACGACCGAGAAATCGTTCACGGTCAGTATCGAAGCCGTCCGGCTTTGAGCTTGCACCGTAGAAAGCATAGTGGCTGCGGCGCTCACGGTACTCGCTCTTATGATATATAGTGCCGTCGCCGTCTATTTCCACTTCGCCGACGCTTAGATTACGCTGAAAGTTCATTGCGTCGTCCTCCGCGTTCCAAAGGCACCATTCCAAAGCGCTGAAAATTTGAAGATGCTTTTCATCCGAGCCGATGTTCCTGACTTTAAGGCGATTAATCTCGCAGGTTGCTCCCTGCGGGACAAAGCACGTCAGTTCGGCCGAAATTCCGTCCTTTTCGCTTTCAATGACGCTGTATCCCAGCCCGTGACGGCAGCGATAGCTGTCAAGCTCCGTGCGGCAGGGGAGATAAGCGGGGCTCCAAAGCGTATCCTTGTCTTTTATATAATACCTTCTGCCATCAGTGTCCAATGGCACGCTGTTATACCGGTACCGCGTAATCCTGCGGTATTTGGCGTCCCTGTAATAGCAGTAGCCTCCGGCAGTATTGGAGAAAAGACTGAAAAAATCACTGCTGCCGAAATAATTGATCCACGGCAGCGGCGTCGCAGGAGTAACAATCACATATTCCTTTGCCGCATCATCAAAATAACCGTACTTCATAAGCGATTCTCCTGTTTAAAAATAAAACGAAAACGTATTCGCTGTTTTTGCTCATTTTATAACCGAAGATGTAATTTTGTAAAGTGTTTTTATTGAAAGAAATAAAGAATTGTGTTAGTTTGCACAAATAATCGCAAAATATTGTTCAATATTTTCTCTTGACAGTAAAAATGTGGATTTAATATAATATAGCTACGAAAACGATTTAGTATTCTTTTCACGGACAATGCAGCCGTTTGCCGGATATTTTTCTTGATAATTATATAAAAATACAGAAAAATAGTTTCGCTATAAGCGAAAAGCGATTAAAAATTGTGGGGGATGACTTATAGTTACAATCAGGGATATCTCAAAAAGGTGCGGAGTATCCGTCGCAACGGTCAGCAAAGCCCTGAACGGATATCAGGATATAGGCGAGGAGACGGCGGAGAGCATACGGGCCGTTGCGAGAGAGATGGGATATTTTCCTGACGCTACCGCGCGTGCGCTGAAGACAAACCGCTCTAACAATCTTGGGGTGCTTTTCGTAGACCAGACGCAGAGCGGGCTTACGCACGAATATTTTTCGCATGTGCTGAACAGCTTCAAGGTAGAGGCGGAGCGTCTCGGCTTCGACATCACATTTATAAGCCGTAATATCGGCGAGTTCGGTATGAACTACTATGAGCACTGCAAATACCGCAAGTGCGACGGTGTTGTTATTGCGAGCGTCGATTTCAACGATCCTGCGGTAATCGAACTGGTTAGAAGCGAGATTCCCACGGTTACGATAGATCATGTGTTCGACAACAGGACGGCCATACTTTCAGACAACGTGCAGAGCATGCACGATCTCGTATGCTACCTGTACGAGCGCGGGCATAAAAAGATAGCATTCATTCACGGCGAAGAGACGGCGGTCACGAAAAAGCGTCTTGCGAGCTTTTATAAAACGTGTGAAGAGCTTGGCATCGATGTGCCTGACAATTATGTAAAAGCCGCGCTTTTCCACGATCCCAAATCAAGCGCGCTTGCAACCAGGGAACTGCTCGAATTGAGCGACCGGCCAACCTGCATCATGTATCCGGACGATTTTTCCTTTATTGGCGGAATGAACGAGATCGAAAAGCAGGGCCTCTCAATCCCCGACGATATAAGCGTTACCGGTTACGACGGCATCTATCTGTCGCAGGTGCTCCGCCCAAAGCTCACGACATGGAGGCAGGACACCGAGGCTTTGGGCCGCGAGGCGGCCGCCAAGCTGATCGAAGCAATCGTTTCGCCAAAGACATTCATCCCCCGGCAGGTGATCGTACCCGGGCGGCTTCTGGAGGGCGGATCGGTAAAAGCAATCGATTCATGATAATTTCTTCGAGCGAACATATGCCCTGATCCGACATATGCAATAATAAAATTGAGATTAGGAGGAAAAATCATGTCAAAATGGAAAAAGTCAATCGCTCTTGTCATCGCGCTGATAATGGCTCTCTCGATTGCAGGCTGCGGAACAACAGCTAAACCCGAAGCCTCAGCCCAACCGTCGAGCACAGCGACGGCGGAGGACAACGCCAAGGAAGGTTCTGTTCTCAGGATCTATTGCTGGAACGAGGAGTTCCAGAGCAGGTTCAAGGATTATTTTGAAAATGCCGGACTGCTGCCCGAAGGCGTAAAAGTGGAGTGGGTCATTACCCCGAGTGACGACAACGCCTATCAGAACAAGCTGGATCAGGATCTTCCGCGGAACGCAGATTCCGATGATCCGATCGATATCTTCCTCATCGAGGCCGACTACGCTCTCAAGTATGTCGATACCGAATACTGCCTCGATGTTGTCAAAGACGTTGGTCTCACCGAAACGGATCTCGCAAACCAGTATCAGTACACGAAGGACATAGCGTCCGATTCCAAGGGCAACCTCAAGGCTGTTTCATGGCAGGCAACTCCGGGTCTGTTCGCTTACAGGCGCTCCATAGCAAAGGAAGTTCTCGGCACTGACGATCCAGACACTGTTCAGACTTATCTTAGCGATTGGGATAAATTTGACTCCGTTGCCGAGAAGATGAACGCCGCCGGCTACAAGATGCTTTCCGGGTATGCGGATTCCTACCGTGTGTTCTCCAACAACTCCACCAAGCCTTGGGTAGATGAAAATAGCGTTATCAACATCGATGAAAATCTTCAGAGATGGATTGAGCAGACCAAGACATATACGGATAAGGGCTATAATAACAAGTCCGAGCTGTGGAGCCCCGAATGGGCTAAGGATCAGGGACCGGACGGCAAGGTGTTCGGCTTCTTCTACTCCACATGGGGTATCAATTTCACGCTTCTCGGATACTCTCTTGCTACCTCCGTCGCTGACGGCGGCAAGAAGGAAGTCGGCAACGGTATCTACGGCGACTGGGCTGTCTGCGAAGGACCTCAAAGCTTCTACTGGGGCGGCACATGGATTTGCGCGGCCGCCGGAACAGATAACATCAGTCTCGTAAAAGATGTCATGAAGACTTTGACCTGCGACTCGGCAACGATGAAGAAAATCACCGAGGATACCGAAGATTACACGAACAACAAGGCCGCAATGGAAGAGCTCGCCGCAAGCAGCTACTCATCCGCGTTCCTCGGCGGACAGAACCATATCGCTCTCTTTGCGAAAGCTGCTCCCAACATCAATATGAAGAACCTCACTCCGTACGATCAGGGTCTCAACGAATCGCTGCAGGAGGCTATGTCGGATTACTTCGACGGCACTGTTACATATGATCAGGCGCTTGACAACTTCTATAAGTCGGCGCTCGAAAAATACCCGAATCTTAAACGTCCCGAATAAGTTTAAGAAATACGAGGATGGGGTGCGCCTCAGCTTGTGCATCCCATCCCGCGCTATATCCATTTGTTTTGCTTCCTATATTCGGGGGAGCACTATTATAACGAAATGCGCGTCGGCGCACGGGAGGTATGTATGACCAGTCCTGCTTCCGTCGGTAAAAAAGTCAAGTCGGTTAGCTACGGAAAATGGGGATATATCTTTATAACTCCGTTCTTTATCGTTTTCGGGCTTTTTTCTCTGGTTCCGCTGATTTGGACCTTTTATAACAGCTTCTTTGAGAACTATATGGTAGGTCTCCAGCATATAGGGCCGAAGTTCGTAGGTCTCCAGAATTATATAAAGGTATTTACGGAAAGCGATTTAGGGAAATATCTCTGGAATACCGTTCTCATCTGGATTATGGGCTTTATTCCGCAGCTGATTATTTCACTGCTGCTTGCGTCTCTGTTTACAGACATGAGGCTGAGACTCAAAACCGGCTTTTTCAAGACCGTGTTCTACATGCCGAACCTCATAATGGCGGCGTCCCTTTCGATGCTGTTCTATGTCATGTTTACGGACACCGGACCTGTCAACGTTCTTCTGCAGAGTATGGGATTTGAACCGGTGCGCTTTTTATCTATTCCGGGAACCACGCGCGGACTGATCGCCTTTATGAATTTCATCATGTGGTTCGGCAACACGACGATACTGCTGATGGCGGGCATAATGGGCATAGACCCCGCGCTGATTGAATCGGCACAGATAGACGGTGCAAAGCCTTTTCAGGTGTTCAGAAAGATAACGCTTCCGCTCATACGCCCCATTCTGGTGTATGTGATAATAACCTCGATGATCGGCGGCTTGCAGCTCTTCGATGTTCCGCAGATACTGACCGTCGGTGAAGGTAGCCCGGACCGCACGGCGATGACGCTGGTGATGTTCCTGAACAGGCACCTGTACAGCAAAAACTACGGTATGGCGGGCGCGGTTTCAGTAATAATGTTTATCTTAACAGGGATATTGAGCCTTATCGTGTACCGTACTATGGCGCGCAAAGACGGAAAGGAGGATAAGCATGGCGGAAAAAAGAAGAAATAAAACAAAGGACGAGGTGCTGCTGGACCTTCAGCGCACGTTCTGGTATATCGTGCTTGTAATATTGGTCCTGATCTGCCTGTTCTCCTTTTATATCCTCATAATCAACGCGACGCGTTCAAATCCGGATATTCAAAAGGGCTTTTCGCTGCTTCCGGGAAAATCGTTTTTAACGAATATTAGAAACGTTCTTTCGGACGAAAATCTGCCTGTTCTGCGCGGGATACTGAATAGTCTGTTTATCGCCGGATGCGTTTCGGTACTGTCCACATACTTTTCAACGCTGACCGCATACGGCATCCACGCATACAACTTTAAATTTAAGAACGCGGCATATGCAATTGTGCTCGCGATAATGATGGTGCCGACGCAGGTCACAACGCTCGGCTTAATAAAGCTGATGATGAAGTTCGGCCTGATGAATACATATGTTCCACTGATCGTTCCATCGATAGCGGCGCCGATAGTATTCTTTTTTATGAAACAGTATATGGAAAGCGCGCTGCCGGTCGAGATCGTAGAGGCGTCGAGGATCGACGGCTCAGGAGAGTTCGGAACGTTTAACCGCATTGTTATACCCATTATGAAACCGGCAATTGCGGTTCAGGCAATATTTACATTTGTAACTTCATGGAACAACTACTTTCTTCCCGCGCTTATAATCGACTCTACGAACAAGAAAACGCTGCCGATATTGATTGCGCAGCTTCGGAGTGCGGATTACCTCAAGTTTGACCTTGGACAGGTCTATATGCTTATTGCTATAGCGATAGTGCCTGTCATGGTTGTTTACCTCATTTTGTCCAAGTTCATCGTTCGCGGCGTTGCAATGGGCAGCGTCAAGGGATAATTTCCTGAACTATGTGTTTGCAAAACAGCTCCACTTATCGGTTTCGCAAGCGCAACAGAAAAGGGGGATTCCGCCGCGGTCTGCGGTGCAGCGCGTGGAGCCAGCTGCAAGGCCATGATACGATATTATCATTGGCGAGCCGGAGGATCCGGCATGACCGGAATTATGGCAAATGTAAAATTTGAGCATGTAAAAAAGGAATTTGAAAATAACGTAACGGTCGTTGAGGACTTCTGCCTAGACGTACGCGACAAGGAGTTTATTGTACTCGTGGGACCGTCGGGCTGCGGCAAGTCAACCACGCTGCGGATGGTTGCGGGACTTGAGGAAATCACCGACGGCG
>JAJUHD010000075.1 GCA_029268085.1 Bacillota bacterium
CAGGCAAGGGCGCGTGTTACGCTGACAACGCCGAAAACCGTCAGCATCGCTTCGAGCGCGCCGTCCATATCGCAGGTGCCGTCGTTAGGCTCGACATACACAGTCGACTGTGTGGCATATACATTGAAATCCCCGAAGGGCTTCAACCTGCGCTTTACGTTCGATAGGAGCTTTGCCTCGAAAAAGCGCCTGTTCTGGCCCTTCAGGATGATTTCGCCCTGCTTCAGGAGTATCATATCGTTCATTTGAAACGTTCCTTCTTATTGTATTCGAAAATGCCGTATTTAGTCTTGCCGGATTGTATATGTTATCCGAAAATAATCAGTAAACTTCAGTTTATTTTAAAGCTCCGCTGCCGCTTCGCGGAAATCGTATGTACGATATTGAATCGCCTCGGCGAGATGGGCAGGCTGGATATTCTCGGAGCCGTCAAGGTCTGCGATCGTCCTGGCGACGCGCAGGATACGGTCATAGCTCCGAGCCGTGAGCCCCATCCTCTCGAACGCCATTTTCATAAGCTGCTCGCAATCGTCTGAAAGCTCGCAGAACTCGCGGAGCTGCTTCTGCCCCATCCTTGCGTTGCAGTCGAAGCCCTCGGCTTCAAAGCGTTTTCTCTGGATAAGCCGCGCTTTGTTTACTCGCTTTTTGATGTCTTCGCTCTTTTCGGCGGGTTTCCTTGCTCGTAGCTCGTCGAATTCAAGGGCCGGTACTTCAACTACAATGTCGATTCGGTCAATTAGAGGCCCCGAAAGCTTGCTGTGATATTTCTTGACGCTGCTCTCCGAGCACTTGCAGCGGCCGGATGGATGCCCGTACCACCCGCACTTGCAGGGGTTCATCGCGCAGACAAGCATAAAGCTCGCGGGATATGTGGCGTTTCCTGTCGAACGCGAGATTGTGACCCGCCCATCCTCGAGCGGCTGGCGCATGACCTCTAGTACGTCCCGGTGAAATTCCGGCAGCTCGTCCAGAAACAGCACGCCGTTGTGCGCAAGCGATATCTCGCCCGGCTGGAGCTGGGCGCCGCCCGCCATGGCGGACGAGCTGAGCGTATGGTGCGGACAGCGGAAGGGTCTCTGAGTGACTAGCGGATTATCGCGGCTAGTAAGCCCCATTACCGAATGTATCTCGGTAGTCTCAAGCGTTTCGGTACCGCTCATATCGGGCAAAATCGAAGGCAGACGCTTTGCGAGCATGGATTTTCCCGCTCCGGGAGGCCCGACAAGCAGGATGTTGTGTCCGCCAGCCGCCGCGACCTCAAGCGCCCTTTTGACATTTTCCTGGCCCTTGACCTCGGAAAAATCCGCGGCTTGAACTGAAATCTCCTCAAGGATGGGCGTATCTGCCGGCGTTATCGCTTCCTCGCCCGTGAAATGACGAAGAAGCGCGGTCACGTTTTTAACGGGGTAGACCTCTACGCCCTCTGCGAAGGAAGCCTCGGGCGCGTTGTCCTCGGGTACAAAGAGTTTCGTAATACCGGCACGTCTCGCGGCAAGAGCCATCGGCAGGGTGCCGCGCACGGGACGCACCTCACCCGTCAGTCCCAGCTCGCCGAAGAAAGCACAGTCGCCCGATGGGGCTTTGAGCGTGCCCGTCGCCGTAAGTATCGCAAGGAGAATGGGCAGGTCATATGTCGTGCCGCCTTTCTTAGTATCTGCGGGTGCGAGGTTTATCGTCAGCCTCGAAACGGGGAAGTTCAGCCCAGAATTCTTAATTGCGGCGCGCACGCGGTCGCGCGCTTCCTTGACCGCCGTATCAGGCAGTCCAACTATGTCAAAGGAGGGAAGCCCCGAAGATAAAAAGCACTCAACGGAAACTTCGTATCCGCCGATGCCTTTTATGCCGAGTGAGCGTATCTTGGAAACCATAGTGCTCGCCGCCTCTTTCGTTAAAATCAATGCTGTTCACTGATAAGAATGCAGTGTTAAGGTTCGAGGCTCGTGCGCTCAAAGCCTTTTTTGCTTTTGTACGCTTTATAGTACAGGCCGCTGTCTCTTATTAATTAATTCAAGAGTTAAGGACTTGCCCATATTGCTTGCTAGTCCTTTTCAACGGGCGCTATATGCAGTTCCCTGAGCTGCTTCGGCTCGACGGCGGATGGGGCGCCCATCATGAGATCCTGCGCGTTCTTGTTCATTGGGAACGGAATTATCTCGCGGATACTGTCCTCGCCCGCGAGAAGCATGACCATACGGTCCACGCCCGGAGCGATGCCCGCGTGAGGGGGCGCGCCATAGCAGAAGGCGTTGTACATCGCGGGGAATTTTGCCTTGACGTCGTCTTCGCCCATGCGGACCAGCTCAAAGGCCTTTATCATTATCTCCGGGTCATGGTTTCTCACCGCGCCGGAGGATAGCTCGACGCCGTTGCATACAAGGTCATACTGATACGCTGTGATCGAAAGCGGGTCGACCTCGCCCTTTTCGGCTTTATTGAGAATATCAAGTCCGCCGTTCGGCATTGAAAACGGGTTGTGGCAGAACTCAAGCTCACCGGATTCCTCGCCGATCTCGTACATCGGGAAATCCACTATCCAACAGAACTCATAGCGCTCGGCGTCAATATGTCCCGGAACGGAGACTCCAAGCATTTTGCGCAGGACGCCCGCGGCTTTCTGTGCCGCAAGCTTCTTGCCGGAGGTAAGCCCCACAAAGCAGCCGGGCTTCAGTCCGAGCGCCGCGATGACGGCATCTTTTTTCTCAGTGACGAACTTTGAAATTCCCCCGACAAGCTCGCCGTTTTCGTCGAGTCGGAACCAGTAGGCTTTGCTGCCGGACTGCATCTCGACGTCGGCGCAGAGCTGGTCTATAAATTTGCGGGTCTGCGTGAAACCGGGCACGACAACAGCCTTTACGGTGTTGCCGGAAAACGGCTCGAAGCCGCAGCCGGAAAGTATATCGGTAGCGTCCTGCACTGTAAGGTCGATGCGCAGGTCCGGCTTGTCCGAACCATAGGTCTCCATAGCGTCGTTATAGGCTATTCTTCTGAACGGCGCGGTTGAAGCAATGTTGTATTTCCCGTATTTTGAAAAAATTGGCGGCAGGACATCCTCAAGGATAGCGAACACATCCTCCTGATTTGCGAAGGCCATCTCCATATCGAGCTGATAGAATTCTCCGGGCGAGCGGTCGGCTCTCGCATCCTCGTCTCGGAAGCAGGGCGCAATCTGGAAATAGCGGTCGAAGCCGGAGGTCATCAGAAGCTGCTTGAACTGCTGAGGGGCCTGCGGGAGAGCGTAGAACTTGCCCGGATGGTTGCGCGCGGGGACAAGATAGTCGCGCGCGCCCTCAGGGGACGACGCGGTCAATATCGGCGTCGTTATCTCAAGGAAGCCGTGCTCCAGCATACTCTTGCGCAGAGCAGCGACGACATTGCAGCGCAGGACGATATTGTTCTTGACCTCCGGATTGCGCAAATCGAGATAGCGGTATTTAAGGCGCGTAGTCTCGTCTGCCTCGCGGCTGTGGTTAATCTGAAATGGCAACTCGTTATAGCGGCAGCGACCCAGCACCTCGATTTTTTCAGGTACGACCTCAATATCTCCTGTCGGGAGCTTCGGGTTTTTGCTTGCGCGTTCGCGGACAGTTCCCTCGACGCTGATTGTTGACTCTCGGGTAATGTCCCTCACAGTCTTCATCATTTCCTCGGTCTCGACGACAACCTGCGTCGTACCATAGAAGTCGCGCACAACGACAAACGCAAGGTTTGCGCTCACCTCGCGGACGTTTTCCATCCAGCCGACGATTTTGACTTTCTTTCCTGCGTCTTCGATGCGGAGCTCGTTGCAGGTATGAGTACGGGATTGCATCATAATGTTTAGAACCTTTCTCTTTTATCGTAGATAGCGGTAAAACATGCCGCTGTTGTTTCAGTCTTTTATCACGCGGCCTGTGCTGCGCTTGTCGATCTCGGACTTTATGCGCATGGCGGCTTCGTCTGGCTTTTCTTCGATTTGCTCGCCTGTTTTCATATCCTTGACCTTGACGACGCCTTTGCTTATTTCGTCGTCGCCGAGGAAAACTACAAACGGAACGCCTATTCTGTCCGCATAAGTCATCTTTGCCTTGAACTTTTTGTTTTCGCTGTACAGCATTGTGCGGATACCGAAATCGCGCAGGAGCGTTGCGGTTTCGACGGCCTTTGAAATTTCCTCAGTCATCGGGATTATGAGCGCATCTGCGGGAGCTGTTATTATTTCATCCGAAAGCATACCCTGTTCCTCAAGGACGTAAAACAGACGCGTAAGTCCAATTGAAATGCCGACGCCCGGTAACTTTTTATCTGTGTAGTATTCTGCAAGGTTGTCATATCGCCCGCCGGAACAGACGGAGCCGATTTCCGGGTGCTCAGTAAGCGTCGTCTCATAAACCGTGCCGGTGTAGTAATCCAGCCCGCGTGCAATGGTCAGGTCGATCTCAAAGTTTTCCTCGGGTACGCCGAATTCAGACAGACAGCCCGTGACGACCCTAAGCTCTGAAAGTCCCGTATCAAAGGTTTCGTTTTTCCCTTCATATTTTTCAAGTGCTTTCAGCTTCTCGGCACTCGTGCCTGAGATACCGATGAAGCCCATTATCTCATCCGTTTTCAGTTCAGGGATCCCGTCCTCTAAAAGCAGGACACGGCATTTATCTTCGCCGATCTTGTCAAGCTTGTCTATAGTGCGCATTATGCCCGCAGCCTTTTCGAATAGTCCGTGCATAGCAAAAAAGCCGTTCAGAACCTTGCGGTTGTTGACGCGAATCTTGAACTTTGTCAGCCCCAGCGTTGTGAAAGTGCGGTAAATGATCGCGGGAATCTCGGCCTCGTTCATGATATCGAGCTCACCGTCACCTATCACGTCAATATCAGCCTGATAGAACTCACGGAAGCGTCCGCGCTGAGCTCTCTCGCCCCTGTAGACTTTGCCGATCTGATAACGCCTGAAGGGGAAGGCGAGCTGAGCGTAATTGATCGCCACATACTTTGCGAGCGGAACGGTTAGGTCGAAGCGCAGCGAAAGGTCGCTGTCGCCCTTTTCAAAACGGTATATCTGCTTTTCGGTCTCTCCTCCGCCCTTGGCAAGCAGGACTTCTGATGCCTCGATTATCGGGGTGTCAAGCGGAGCAAAGCCGTAAAGAGAATATGTCCTGCGGAGTATTTCCATGATACGCTCCATCTGCGCCTGTTTATCGGGCAGAAGCTCCATAAATCCGGACAATGTGCGGGGTTTGATCCTCTCCATATATAAAATCCTTTCGGTAATTTTATCAGCTTGTGGATTTATCCTTAACAGTCAATAACGCCCCCTCCCGCGAAGGGACGAGAGCGTTATGCAAATAATTATCGCCTGTTTTATTTTTTGGGATTCACTATATCGCGCCAGCCGAGGTCGCCGCGTTTGAGACCCTGAATGAGGACTTCCGCCGTCGCAACATTTGAGGCAAAAGGAATGCTGTGCTGGTCGCAGGCGCGTGAAATGGCCACGACCTCCTTATCGTCATCATTCGAAGATGAGTCCCAGAAGAACAGGACAAGATCGATTTCGTTGTATGCGATGCGGGACTTTATCTGCTGTGACCCGCCCTGCGCCGCGCTCAGATAAAGAGTGATCGGAAGACCGGTCGCCTCGGCGACCAAGCGGCCGGTGGTAGCGGTGGCACAGATGGAATGCTCGGAAAGTATCCCACAGTATGCGATGCAGAACTGTACCATGAGTTCCTTCTTGTTGTCATGCGCCATTATAGCTATATTCATGGCCTTCATCCTTTCAGTGCGATTGCGGCTTTTCCCGGCGCCGCCGGTTTGCCGATATTCCATTATACATTAAACATTTTAAAAACGCAATATCAAGAAGCTTCATTCAGAAAAGAGATTTCCATAAAAAGTCTCATTTAAGCAGAGAATTTTCGGTTTCCAGCGATACGGAGCTGTTCTTAAAGCTGAAATAATAATCCAGAACGTCTCTGGCAATATAACCGATAGCGCTGCCCGCACCGCCCTTTTCGATGACCACCGCAACGGCGATCTCGGGATCATCATATGGCGCATAGCAAACGAAAACACCATTGTTAGTTACGGTTTCGCCGAGCTGTGCCGTACCGGTTTTTGCGGCAACCTTATAGGGGTAGCTGCCAAATATCTGATAGGCCGTACCGTTTACGGAATTTGCGACATTGTACAGGCCAGTATGCACCGCGTCGTAAATCGTTTGGTCTACGTTTACGGTTTCGGCAACGGTAGCCTTGCGTTCAAAGATGCTCTTTGAATAGTCATAGCTTCTGACCGCCTTAAGCATTGAGGCCTTGTAACGCGTACCGTTATTAGCAATAGCTGCGAAATAATTTGCAAGCTGCAGGGGTGTGAACACGCTATAGGACTGTCCGATAGCCGCCTGAAGGGTATCGCCGATATACCACGGCGTATCGTAGGTATCCTCCTTATATTTCTGCGTAGACATGATGCCGGTGCTCTCGTTGAGCTCAATGCCCGTCGGAGTCCCGAGACCAAAGCGCAGGGCATAGGAGGACAGCTTGTCGATACCGAGCTGTTCGCCGATTGTATAAAAATAATAGTTGCAGGAAACCTCAATCGCCTTGGCGGCGTTAACGTCGCCGTGGCTGCCGTGGGGATATATCCAGCAGGTCGGTGCGTAGTCCTGATCGGCGTATTTGTCGAATATTCCCTTGTCGTAGATCGTGGTTGCTGTCGCTACAATGCCCTGGTCAATAGCCGCAATCGCTGTGACGGGCTTGAAGGTCGAGCCGGGTGCATAAGCTCCGTTCAGCGCGCGGTTAAAAAGAGGTGCGGTCTTATCCTCAAGAAGGCTGGAGTAGTTCTCCATTAGAGTGCTCAGATTATATGTCGGATAACTGGCTATGCAGAGCGGCTCTCCTGTTTTGATGTTTATCGTAACAACAGCGCCGCCCGTTATCATATCCTTGACCTTGTCCGTCTGCCCCTGAGCTTCATAGTTGGCATTGTCGATTTCGCGTTGCTTGTTCGTATCAGTGATGAAATTGGCAAGCGATATCTCCGCCGCCTCCTGCAAGCCCAGATCGATGGTCAGGTATACCTGATTGCCCGGCTCGGGCTCCTTGGTG
The DNA here is from genome assembly GCA_029268085.1 of Bacillota bacterium. Taxonomy (GTDB): domain Bacteria; phylum Bacillota; class Clostridia; order Oscillospirales; family Oscillospiraceae; genus UBA2658. The sequence goes on from JAJUHD010000075.1 coordinate 7,080, forward strand.
TAGTTGGTGCTGATGACGGTGCCGCCCTTTGTTGTCGTAACAACCGCGGTGCCGTCCGTCCCGTGCAGATAGCTTTCAAAGGCCTTCTCAGCGCCTTCCTTGCCGACTAACGCGTTCAGCGGATAACCGTCATTCCTGTATTCCTTGTATTCCTCCTCATCCATCATACCGATATAGCCCAGAAGATGCGCCGCATAGTCGGTATTGTATTCGCGGACATAGGAGGACTGGACTGTGAAGCCCGGGACATTGTTTTCCATCAGCTTCGTTATAAGGTCGATGCTTACGTCCTCGGCAAAGACATAGTCGGATGTGTTGATGACATAGCGTATCTTGATTTCATATCGGACGCCCGCGACTGCGCGCATCTGTTCGGATGTGTAGTTGTTGTCAATATCGAAAGCATCCCTGAAAAACGCCATAAGCTCTACGGCGGTTGTCGAAGCTGGCAGATCGTTTGCCTTAAGATAGGCATCAAGCCTCGTTTTCTGCAGGTCAGTCATATTCGGCACATATTCAAAGGGAGCCTCCTTTGTTATCGGGAGGGTGTCCGTATATGTATTGCCCGAGTCCTTGACCGCCTGCACAAGCTCAAGAATAATGGCATTCGGATCTGGCTGCTCGAAGAGTTCCTCATCGTTTATGTAGATGTTGTTGCAGACCTTGTTCGAAACCAGCACTCGCCCGTAGCGGTCAAGGATATTCCCGCGAGCGGCAACGACTGTGTTTGTTGTGACTATGCTGTTCTGAGACTGTGCGTAATAGGCGGCGCCTTCGACTATCTGCAGGCGGTAAAGGTTCACAAGGTATACGACCGTCAGCGACAGGACAAGGACGATCGTCACAGCCAGACGCCATGGTTTAACTATTCTTTCCATAGTATGTCCTTCCGCAAGGAGCTACTTGCTCAGATCCACGCCGGAAAGTCTGCGGCACGGATAGTAGATTGCGAATGTAAACGGGAGCGACCACAAGGTCTGGAGCCCTGCGGTTGCCAGAACGGGCAGGATATTGGTGTTTGCGATCGCGATGAACCGGAACATCTGGCATACCGCCGTCAGCACCAGAGCCGCGAGGCAGACGAAAAAGAAAGAGAAAAAGCGCTTGTTCACAAAATTCATCACCAGCGCACCAGAAAAAAAGCCTATAATCGGGAACGCGACCGTAAGCAAAGCAGATGTATCGTTAAAATACATATCGCAAAAAAGCCCCATAAAGAGCCCAAACACGCCGCCCCAGACGCCTCCCTCAAAAAAGCCGACGGCAACTACGGCGATGGGCGCGATAAGTATGTGCACCCCGAAAACCGCAATATGCGAAAGGATGTCGTTCTGGGCCAGAAGCACAAGCAGCATCACGCCGAAATATACTATGGCCCTGCGCACCTTTTCGATGTTTATGAGATCAAGCAGCATGCTGTACCTCCAATACGCCGGCGTGGAAAAGCTAATCCACTACGTTGAATTCCTTAATGACAAAGACCTCGGACAGCGCTCCTAGCTCGCTCGAAGGATCGACGACTGCGAACTCGACCTGCCCGCCAGCTTCAGTCCGGACAGAGGCCACCGTGCCGATTTCCAGACCCTTGGGGAAAGCCCCTCCCTTACCGGAGGTAATAAGCACATCTCCTTCGAGTACCTGCGTCTCTTCCGTGAGATAGGTAAGCTTCGTTTCGCCCTTCTGCATCAGCGCAAAGTCTCCGACAATCATCGCGGCGTTTCCGCCTTCGCCCACAAGCACGCCGACGCGCATATCCGCATCGATGACCGAGCGGACGGTAGCCCAGCCCGAACCGACCTCCGTAATCTGCCCGACAAGGTTATACTTGCTGTCAATAACACAGTTTCCGACCTTGATGCCGCTTTCCTCGCCCTTTGACAGGGTATATGTCTCGCTCCAGTTTGAAGCGGGCCGATCGATTATATTTGCTGATTCAAATACAAAATCCTCGTGCTTTTCACGCAGGTCCAGAAGCTCGTGCAGACGCTCGTTTTCGCTTTCCGCCTCCTCTGCTTCGCGGAGCTTTTTCCGGGCTTCCGCGAGCTGGACCTTGAGATCCTCATTTTCCTTTACGAGATTGTCATAGCGGAACATGTAGCCATAAACGCTCTCGAGCCAGCCCACAATGCCAGTCGAGCCCTCCTTGACAGGCATTGATATGGAGTTCGCGGCGTTCTCGACGGCGCCCACGCCGCTTGCAGAGCGGCCTGCGGCAAGCCCGTAGATCAGCGCAACGGCGACAACGACTATCCCGAGCTTTATTCCGTTTTTCTTCATGTAGTCCTTAAAATTGTTCAAAGCAAATAAACTCCCAGTTTTTCAAGCATTTTTGAAAGTCTGCAAAGCGGAAGCCCCATGACGTTGAAAAAATCGCCCTCGATGCCTTCTATGAAAAGCGAGCCTATCCCCTGTGCGCCATAGGAGCCGGCCTTGTCCATCGGCTCCTCTGTTACGATATAGGCTTTGATTTCCCGTTCTGTCATTTCGCGGAAGCGGACAATCGTCCGCTCGGATTCTGAAATGACCCTGTCCCCCCGCATGACCGTCACGCCCGTATAAACGCTGTGTTCTCTTCCCGAGAGCCTAGAAAGCATTCGGAACGCGTCGTCCTTGTCCGAAGGCTTTCCGAGGATGTCTCCGTCGAGCGCAACGATCGTATCGGCAGCTATGATAACGTCGTGATCTGAGCACTGCGAAGATACCTCCTCAGCCTTTGCGCGGGAAAGAGCGCAGACCGTCTCGGAAGGCGAAAGCCCCTCCTCGGCTATTTCCTCGCCGACGGCGGGAATGATTCTGAAGTCCTTGACTCCAAGCATTGTAAGAAGCTCGCGTCTCCGCGGCGAAGCGGACGCAAGAACTATACCCATAAATTGTCATCTGCCTTGTCAAATTTCGTTATTCCACACCGCGGTAATAAAGCCCTCTCGTCAGGCCGTTCGGAACATAGTCCGTTTTGCCGAGAAAGCTGTCCGCGATGCGCACGCACTCCTCTGGGCCCTCGTTCGTGAACATGAGCCTGATGCCCCAGAGCCCGCAGTGTTCAAGATCGGCCCGTTTATCGCCAAGAAACAGCTTGTGCGCGTTAAGTATTACGTTTCGGCAGCCGAATTCCTTAATAACCGGGAAAAGCTGCCCCGTACGGTCGGAAAGCGAGACCGCGTTCTGGCAGTTGCACTGTCCGGCGCTGTTTTTTATTATGCACTGGTCGCTTACCATCAGAGGCAGGCGGCCGTAAGCTATGACTTCTGTGTTTATCGGCTTATGCATATCCCTTATCTGGCTAAGACGGAGCTCGAAGGAAGCCGTTGCAGACAGGAAGCCCGCCGCGTTCATGACCTGCAGCGTATCCGAATTGTAGACGTTAAGGCCGAAATCTCCCCGTACGTCCATGGATGCAAGTCTGACGTATTTAATATGCCCCATGTTCCCGATGAGCGCCTGCGTAACGCCCATGGCCTTCACTCTGCGGAGCTGTTCCATTATCTCCGGCGCCTCTGTATCCGTTATGACGCGGGGCAGCACCGCGACGGGAGTCGCGCCCTTTTCGTTGAACGGAAGCACAGCCTCGGGGTTGTCCGCAAGCATCGCAAGAGGAACATATATAAAGTCCGGTTTCTCGTCGGCAAGCTTCTCGGTGAGCTGATCAACGGAACCAACCTGAAAGATCATCTTCGGACCCCCAAGCACCTTGACATCGGAAGGGGCCTTCGGTATTTTACCCGCTTTTCTCACAGGAGGCTTCTTCCTTTCCTCTGTGAGCGTGTCAAGAAGAAAGCGGCGGATCTCGTTTAGTACCGCCACGGGAAGGAAAAGCCCTTCGTCCAAAATCGTTTCAACGTCTGAACAGAGATAAGGGGTTCCGCCCGTCTTATAGAACTGATCATAGACCGCCTGCTTTGAAAGGGACTGGTTCGCCGCCTTCTGCGGTGTCGGTCCGTCCCTCAGGACCTTGCGCCCCTCACCGTCCTCGACAGCAAACTTCGAGGG
>JAJUHD010000076.1 GCA_029268085.1 Bacillota bacterium
AGGATGGCGGCCAGCACGAGAATAAGGCCCATGATGGCTATCGGCTTCCAGTTCTTTTTTGTATACAGCCTGTACACAAAGACGGTCAGAGCCAGAGGAACGATTTTCGGGAATACCGTGTTGAGCAGATTGTCGAGATTGAAAACGGAAATGCTGCCGTCAATGTATGCCTGCGAGGCTTCGTCGAACACCTTGGTTGCGGTCTTGATGTCGATATTCAGATTGCAGGTGACAAAGCTGGCGGTAAGTGCTCCGACGACCAGCAGGCCGAGGATGGTGACGGCCCTGATGATTTTATCGAGCTGTCCGGACGCCATGAATCTTTGGACTCCGTCAAGTCCGGCCTTGTAGCCCAGCTGGAAGATTTTCCAGCTCAGAAGGTAGGTGCCGAGAGGGTATACGATCATATAGAGCAGGGGGCCGACCCACGGAGCTGTGGTCATGGAGCTGGAAATGGACAGGCAGATGGTAAGGAGCAGGGGGATGATTGTTGCGACCCAGAGGGAATCGCCGATCGCGGAGGTGGGTCCGATAAGGGCAACCTTAGCTTCCTGAATGGCTTCGGGCGTACCGACGCCGTTTGCCAGCTGCTCCTCCATGCCGATTGCTATACCGTTGCATACGGAGCCGACCTGAGACTCGGTGTTGAACAGGGTTATATGCCTCTTGAGGGCTGCGGCCCTGTCCTCCGCAGAATCATAGAGCTCGTCGATGACTGGAGCCATGGACTGACCGAACGCCATACCCAGCATCGATTCGGCCTGCTGTGAGCAGCCGTTCCAGAAGAACCAGTTATTAAAGGACTTTCTAAGCGTTTTCTTGTCGAGCGCTTTCTTTTCGGCTGTTTTTGCCATATCAGGCGACCTCCTTTCTATCGATTATCTGATAGAAGATAATTGCGGCAAGGACGCCGATCACGGCGACAGCCATCATCCCGAGGTTGAAATATGTAACCAGAACAAAACCGATGAGGAAGACAGCCCAGTCGTATTTTTTCTTAATAAGGAACGAAAGGATGATGCCCATTCCGAGCGCAGCCATCATGCTGCCGAAGGAAGAGATGCCCGTGATGAACCACGCGGGGATATTGACGCCATGGGAAGCGCCCGCACTGACCGCAAGAAGAACGATGACTGCTGGGATGAAGCGGCAGGCGAAGCCGATAAGCTGGCCGCCGATGATGTTCGGCATCCACATTTTCTTGGTATCGCCCTTTGCGGCAACTCTTTCAGCCCAGCGATTGATGAAAACGTCGAGCGCATAGTGGACGTTCCACATTGTACCGCCGACCACGCCGCCGATGCCGGCACCGGTGAAGGCAAGTCCGATGAGCGCCGCTTCGTTGTCAACGGTTCCCTTCATTGCCAGAGCCATCGCGGTGCCGATGTACGTTGCATAGGAGAGGTCCCATGCAACCGCGCCGCCGGGGGTTACATTTGCCAGATACGCAATCTGGAGGGGTATGCCAACTATCATTGCGGTCTGGACATCGCCCATGATAATACCCACTACGAATGATGCGACCAGAGGTCTGCCGAGGCAATACCAGCCAATCGTGTTGCCGACAATTGATCCTATCGCGCCAAGGTAGATAAATAGCGCAATGAGAATCACTTGTGCCATTGTCATGATATATTCCTCCTCAATTTTATTCTATAAAAGCTTCCGCTTATTATAGTTTAATGGATTTCCTAAGCTCAGGCCAAGGGCGCGCGGAGGTGTTGGGCACGGTTTGAGCGACCAGCTTGATGCCGGAAGCGCTGAGCTCGTCAAGGAGTTTGACATCCTCCGGACTGAAGAACAGCACGCCGCCGCCGCCTTTTGTAAGATTAAATTTCGTATCCGGACGCTTCGCCGCGTTGCCTATAAACACGGTTTCGCATTTATGCAGCTCCTCGCGGAGAGCTGCTAGATCCTGCGGCATGCGGGTAACAAAAAGCCTGTTGCCCTCTGCGGGCTCCGCGAATATCGCTTTGGCCTGCTCGAACGTTACCACATGGTGCTTATAGTTTGCAGGTATGCCCATCATCATTATCGACTGGAGCGTGGGGTTGGCGGCAAGCTTGTCGTCGATTGCGACAATCTCTTTGATTTCCAGAGCCTTGCACCATGCCGTTACGATCTGGCCGTGAATAAGCCTGTCGTCAATTCGCAAATAATCCTTTCCCATATGTACCTCCATATTGCCGCTTAAAGGATACGGCTGCCTTTTTTCAAACCTAATAAATATACTTCTAAATACTGTTCAGCATACGCCCAGCCTGCGGATCAGATCGGCTATAGCTCCCTCGTTATTACTGCAAGTGATGATGTCTGCCATTTCAAGCACTCGGGTCGATGCGTTTGACGGGCAGGCCGCGATGTCCGCAAGCTCCAGCATGTCGCAGTCGTTGTCGTAGTCGCCTATGCAGACGAGCTTCCTGTTCTCGGCGCCGGCGAGCCTGACGGCCTCCGCAACCGCAGACGCCTTGCCCACGTTTTTTTCCAGCAGCTCCAGAAAAACAGGAGAAGATTGCAGGATACGAAACTGATCTGCGCTTTTGAAATTTCTGATTTCTTCGGCAAACGACGGAAGTTCATTTTTGTCGGCGATAACAAAACAGGTCTTTACGGCTTCGAGGGCCATATATTCTTCTGTTGTAATCGGAGTGCGGAGCAGGTCGGTCAGCTGGGCATCCCAGTTTTTGTCGTCCGAACAAACCTGATAGATATCGAACTCATCCGCAGCTATGAGCCAGACGCCCTTTTTCCTCCGGCTGTATTCCAGACATTCCAGCTTCACTTGTTCCGGCAGCAAGGTCTTTTTCAGGACCGTTCCCCTTAAGGAGTCATACAGCACCGAGCCGTTGCCCTGCACCGTCGGGACCGGGAACTTAAGTCCGTCAAAAAATGTCAGGGTCTCGCCGAACTGCCTGCCGCTGGCGATGGAAAACAGCCCGCCCTCGGAAACGAAACGCTTGATAGCTTCAAGATTGGCGGCCGGAACAACAGGCCCAAGGCTCCAGTCCGTCAGCAGGGTTCCGTCCATATCCGAAAAAATGATGACTTCATCAGCTCTCATGTCAAAAAACCTCCGAGTGAGGCCATTATAATATGAAATTCGTAAAATATAAAGCGATTTCCTTGTTATATTTCGTCAATTTTTAACAACATGGGCATTGCGCATGATGAGACAATAAAATTATGATATATTTAGTTCAAAAGCGAACAAAACTATAATTTCGGAGGTGCTGCGAATGTTTGAGGAAAAAAAGCACAAGGCAAAACCTGCTCCTATAAAAAGGAATAACAATTACAGGCAGGTATCCGTTGCCGTTCTTGTGAGCTGCTATACAGCAAGCGCGGCTATTGCCGTTATAGCGGTGAGCGAAGCGTTGCGGCGCTTCGCCGAGGCAGACAGCAGGGGCGGGGCGTTCTATGCCATACTCGCTGTACTTGGCGCGCTGTTTTCCGTGTTCATAACCGTTATGAACAACCGCAACAAAAAACTGATTGCACAGGGCAGGACCGAAAAGGGTAAAAAAAGCATGTAACCGGCCATAACAGCCGGAATCAACAATGGAAGGATGACAAAAATGCTTATCAAGGGAGTCGGCGCATCCCCGGGCGCCGCAATCGCTCACATATACTTTATAAAGCAGCTTGACTTGTCGGTTCAAAAGCAGGAGGGCAAAGACCCGAAGGCGGAGACCGAACGCTATGAAAAGGCGAAGGAGCAGGCTCTCAAAGAGCTGGACGAACTATTTGAAAAAACTGCGGCTGCCGATCCCGCCGCCGCGCAGGTTTTCGATATCCACAAGATGATGCTGGATGACCCCGATTTCTGTGACGGCGTGGAAGCGGCGCTCGGCGCAGGGCTGAATGCGGAATACGCGGTGAAAAGCTCGGCCGATGCGCTTGCGGATTTTCTCGGTTCGCTTGAAAACGAGGTCATGCGGGGTCGTGCGGCTGATGTCCGCGACGTGTCCGGCAGGCTCATCCGAATACTCAAGGGCATCCAGGAATCAAGCGAGATGCCCGCCGAGGATGTAATCGTACTGGCGGAGGATCTCCTTCCGAGCCAGACCGTAAAGCTGGACAGAAGCAAGGTGCTGGGTTTTGTGACTAAGCGCGGAAGCGTTACCTCTCATTCGGTCATTCTTGCAAAGACCATGGGCATACCCTGCATAGTCGGTGTGGGCGAGGACTTCGATCAGCTTCCCCGGAGCGGCGAAATCGCTATCGACGGCAAGACAGGCGAGGTACTGGTATCTCCTTCCGATAATGAAAGAGCCGATTTTCTCCGCAGAGTTAATATCTTTATGCAAATGAAGGAGGATCTCAAGAAATACCGGGATGTCATAGCCGTGACCCCTAATGGCCGCAAAGTCAAGGTCTGCGCGAATATCGGCGGCGTTGCCGACGCAGATACGGCTACTGGCTTTGGCGCGGACGGCATCGGCCTTTTCCGCAGCGAATTCCTGTATCTTGAGAGCACGGGGTTCCCGAGCGAGGAAAAGCAATTCGAGGCCTATAAATCGGTGCTTGAAAGGCTTGCCCCGAAGCCCGTCGTGATACGCACGCTCGACCTCGGAAGTGACAAGCAGGCGCCTTATTTCGACATCCCCGAAGAGGAAAACCCGGCGCTCGGCTACCGCGCGATACGCATTTGCCTGAAAGAGCCGCACATCTTCCGCACTCAGCTCCGGGCGCTGCTGCGGGCTTCTGTATACGGGAAGCTGCAGGTAATGTTCCCGATGATAACCCATCTCGGGCAAGTTCTCGAAATCAAGAATTTTGTCGCGGAGATAAAAGCGGAGCTTGACGCCGAGGGCATCCCCTACAGCAGGGATATCGAATTTGGAATTATGGTTGAGACCCCCGCTGCAGCCGTGATGAGCGACGAGCTTGCCAAGGAAGTCGACTTCTTCTCGATCGGCACGAACGACCTGACCCAGTATACGATGGCGGCAGACCGCATGAATGCCAAAATACGCGATATTTTTAATCCCGCTGACCCTGCGGTGCTCCGCTTCATAGAGATGACCGCAAAAAACGCGCACGCAAACGGCATCTGGGTCGGCATCTGCGGAGAATCCGCGGCGGACACAACGCTTACGGATTTTTTTATGTCCGTCGGCATTGACGAGCTATCCGTTTCGCCGGCCTCAATACCCGCTGTCAAAAAGGCGGTTCTGTCAAGCAAAGAATAATCTTCATTTGCGGGAGAAAAACGTCAAAAGAAAGGATAAAGGATGAAAATAATAGAAGCTGTCGACTATAAAGGCATGAGCCGGAAAGCGGCAAATATCATATCGGCGCAGGTTATCCTGTATCCGAGAAGCGTGCTGGGGCTGGCGACGGGCTCGACTCCGATCGGGGTCTATCAGCAGCTCATCGAATGGTACAACAAGGGCGACCTTGACTTTTCGCGGGTCTGCACTGTAAATCTTGACGAATATTGCGGGCTTGGGCCCGACCATCCGCAGAGTTACCGCTACTATATGCGCACGAATTTTTTCGACCATGTGAATATACCGGAGAAAAACATACATATCCCGAACGGTCTTGCTCAGGACAAAACCGCAGAGTGCGCGGATTATGACAGGATGATAGCCGTTCTTGGCGGCATAGATCTCCAGCTTCTCGGACTGGGCAACGACGGTCATATCGGGTTCAACGAGCCAAATGGGAGCTTCAACAAAACGACACACAGGGCAGTGCTGAAGGAAGAGACGATACAGGCCAACTCAAGATTTTTCAACGATCCCAACGAAGTGCCGAAATACGCGATTACTATGGGCATCAAGAGCATTATGCAGGCAAAAAAGATACTCATGGTAGTGAGCGGCGCGGGAAAGGCCGATATTCTGGAAAAATCACTGTTCGGTCCTGTTACGCCGCTCGTTCCGGCATCTATCCTGCAGCTGCATCCGGACGTAACGGTGGTGGCGGACGAGGAAGCGCTAAGCCAGATTCGTTCGCACGGCCTTATCTGAGAAAGCGGGGATAAAATTGCTGCTGAAAAATGCGGAAGTCATGAATAAGGACTTCATTTTGGAAAAAACGGATATTGCGGTCGAAGGTGACATCATAACAAGTGTCGGGCAAGGGTTTTCGGCTTCCGGTCAGGCTTTTGACCTCGAAGGCTGTATCGTCGTCCCCGGCTTTGTGGACATCCACATACACGGCTGTGCCGGCTTCGACACCTGTGATGCGACAAGGGAGGCGCTTTCCGAAATGGCGGGGCACTTGATTGCAAAGGGTGTTACGTCGTTCTGCCCGACGACCATGACCGTTTCTGCCGAGGACATAGAAAAAGCGCTTCTCAATATCAGGAGCTGCATGGAGAACCCGCCGGAGGGCGCAACGATACTTGGGGTCAACATGGAAGGCCCCTATATCTCAATAAACAAAAAGGGCGGACAGAAGGGAGACTTCGTTAAGAACCCCGACTATGAGCAGTTCAAGCGGTTTTTCGACCTCTCCGGCGGCATTATCAGGCTTGTGGATATTGCGCCCGAATGCGACGGCGCGGACAGGTTTATAGAAGGCGCAAGCAGGCTGTGCCGCGTTTCTCTCGCGCATACCGACGCAAATTACAAGCAGGCGACTGAGGCCTTCAGGAAAGGCGTGACACACGTTACGCACCTGTTCAATGCTATGCCGGGCTTGGGCCACCGCGAGCCGGGCGCCGTCGGGGCGGCTTTCGACGACGGGAACGTTATGGCGGAGCTGATTTGTGACGGGTTCCATATACATCCCGCCGTCCTGCGTACGGCTTTTCGCCTTCTCGGTGAGGACAGGACGGTGATAGTGAGCGACTCCATGCGCGCCGCCGGTCTTGCGGACGGAACCTACGATCTGGGAGGGCAGAAAGTGAGTGTTAGGGAAGGACATGCAAGACTTCCAGACGGAACTATCGCGGGCTCCACTACGAACATCCTTGAGGAAATCAGAAACCTCGTAAGCTACGGAGTGCCTTTCAGGCATGTAATAAAGTCCGCAACCATAAATCCCGCAAAAGCGGTCGGAGAGGACAGGCGTATCGGAAGCATCGAAATCGGAAAACAGGCGGATCTCGTTGTTCTCGATAAGAATTTGAACCTAAAACTGGTCATTGCATGCGGAAAAATCGTAAAATAGACAGAAACGAGGCAGAGCGGCTTACCGTTCTGCCTCGTTTCCATTATTTATTTCTTTATCGGCATATATATTTCGGTTACATATTCCTCCGGCTTCGCGCCGTCCTCGCAGCCCTTGACATACAGCTCGATGGCAGGCCCCGAAACCGTATAGCCCTCACGCTCGATCCACTCCGCGAGCGCCGTATAGCACGGGGAGAAGTCGGTATATGGCCCGATATGGGACGCAAAACAGCAGAGTCCGGGGTCGAGTCTGCGTACTCCGTCACCGCCGCTTTCCTCTACAACAACGCCCACCTCGATATCCGTGTGTTCGCGGTTAAAGTCCTCGTCATGGTAAACGGACAGGCAGGGGCCCGCTGGTCTCAGACGGGATTTTCCCAAGCCCATGAACAGCTTGCCGAAAACCTCTTCAAAATCATTAAGACTCATTGTCTGCCTTATAGAGTATATATTCCTCGGCTGGAATTCCACGGTTTTAATTAAATAATTTGTTTGCATAATGTTCTCACGCCTTTCAATTTTTTGGATGTCCTGTTCCATAAGACACAGTATGTGCTGCTGATCGGATATCTGCGATAAAAGCTGTGCCTTTTTCTCCCGGATCAGGCCTGCAAGATAGTCATCATCCTTTTTTGCCAAGACAGCGGCAATCTCCGGCAGGGAAAACTGGTACTGCTTAAGCCTTGAAATGAGAAGCATATCGCGGAGCTGAGAGACTTCATAAAAACGGTAGCCGTTCTCCCTGCTAACATATCCGGGCTTCAAAAGGCCTATCTGGTCATAGTAGCGAAGCGTCTTCGCAGATACTCTGCTTAGTCTGGAAAATTCTCCTATCGTCAGCATAAACAACCTCCCGGTCGGTATAAGAACATGTTCTGAATTGAGTATAGGGCTTCCCGTAAGGGCAAAGTCAAGAGCTTTTTCAAATATTTTTATTATTAAACGGCATTGTAAAAACGGACAGGCGCGAGGTATAATATGGAAGCAGCAGATACGGGCAGATGTGAAAAAGACGACGGAGGAGCTGACATTATGTGCGATACGATGGTTGCTTTAGGCAGCGTTACAAAATCGGGACACGTTATTTTTGCAAAAAACAGCGACAGGGAGCCGAACGAGCCGCAGGTCCTGCTGAGGATACCCCGCAGAAAATATGACTTGAGCGTCTGTCCAAAGCTCCGGACTACATACATTGAAATCGATCAGGTCGAGGAGACGAACGAGATCGTTATCAGCAAGCCCTCATGGATGTGGGGCTGCGAGATGGGTTTCAACGAGTATTCGGTAATAATCGGCAACGAAGCGGTATTCACAAAAGAAAAATATGCAAAAACCGGTCTTACGGGTATGGACATGATAAGGCTCGCTCTCGAGAGAACAAAAACGGCAAAGGATGCCGTGGATTATATCATCTATTTGTTGGGGCGCTACGGTCAGGGCGGCAACTGCGCTTACACCGGGAAGATGCAGTACCACAATGCCTTCATTGCGGCAGACAGGAACGAGGCCTATGTGCTCGAGACAGCGGGCAGATACTGGGTCGTGAAAAAGGTGAACGATTATTACGCCATATCCAACGGGCTCACCATTGAAAACGACTTCGACGCGTGCCATCCCGACCTCGTCAGTGACAGCATCGCGGCAAAAAAGTGCACATGCAGAGAGGATCTCAATTTCCGAAAGGCCTATTCCGATCCCCTGTATACGCAGTTTTCCGGCTGTAAAAAAAGGCGTCAACTAGCGATGGATATCCTCGGCAGAGCGAGAGAAAGCATAACGGCCGATACAATGATGGAGACTTTGAGCAGCCACCAGGAAGGCTCCTGCAGACACTTTAGCAAAGGCTCGATGAACGATCTGTGCGTGCATGGGGGAGGGCTTGTTTCAAGTCAAACCACCGCAAGCCTCGTCGGGGAGCTGAAAGACATCAGCGAATATTGGTACACTGCGTCCTCCCTTCCTTGCGTCTCCGTTTTCAAGCCCTTCGTTTTCGGCTCGGATTTTGAGCTGTTTAAAGAGGAAGAGCAGGATAAAGGCGTCGAGTACTGGATAAAAAGAGAACGAATCTCCCGAATGCTGCTTTCGGGCCAGCTCGACGAGACGGAATATAAAAAGGAACGCGACGCAGTGCAGCGGGAGATACGCCAACTTTACGGGAGCATGGATATTTCCGAGGCGACGAAGGAGGAAGTGGGCGAGGTTCTGAGAAAGTGCATGGAAACGGATGGGCGATTTGTTAATGACACGCTGAAAAAGGGTGAGGCTTTACCTGCGCGCGGAATAAAAGGAAACATTTATTTCAGACATTATTGGGCAAAGCAGAACGCCGCTTTGAAAGACAGCCTATAATAAAAAACGCCGCCCGAAAGGCCGCGGCGCTTTTATCTAAACCGCCAATCTTTGTCCTGCAATCTTGGCATTTCCACATCTTGACATTAAAGGGACATTAATTTATTCTATATAGTGCAAAGTGTATATTTTTCCGACCTTTAACTGAGAGGATGTGTTATATTTTGACAACGACGGTCAAATACATTGAAAAGGAGATTCTTAAGCCGGTCGATTTGTGCACGGGAAAGGGCAAGCTGAACCGGGCAAGCATCGGCTGGTCAAGACAGCCGCTTTTCAACTGCAACCTGTCGGGAAGATGGCTCAGAAAGAAAAAATGGAACTACTGGTATACAACAAGCGAAGAATGCCTGTTTTCCGCGACGATTTCCAACCTCGACTTTGCCGGCATGGTATTCGTATATTTTCTGGATTTCAAAACCAAAAAATTTATTGAAAAGACCGTAACCGTTCCCTTCGGAAAGGGCTGCAAAATGCCGGATAACGTAGGAGAAACGGTTGTTTTCAAAAGCGCGGACCTGAACGTGAGTCTTTTAAACGAAAAGGGCGGTACGCATATAATCGTCAGCAGCAAGGATTTCGGCGGGCTTCCGCTGGAAGCGGATATCATGGTTACTCCGCCGGAAGGAAACGAGACGCTTAATGTCGTTATTCCGTGGAACGATAAAACCTTCCAGTTTACATCCAAGCAAGCCGGCCTGCCTACGAGCGGTAAGCTCCGCGTAGGCGATTTTAAATACAGCTTTGCTCCCGAAACGGCTTTTTCCGGTCTCGATTTCGGGCGCGGGATATGGCCGCGCAATATTTCATGGAACTGGGGCACCGCGTCCGGCATGGTGAACGGCAGACGGATCGGCCTGAACCTCGGCGCCAGATGGACCGACGGTACGGGCATGACCGAAAATGCGCTCTATGTAGACGGAAGGCTGACTAAAATCAGCGAGGATATCATCTACGAGTACGACCTCAAAAACATCATGGATCCGTGGAAGCTCAGGACTGCTCATTCGGACAGCGTGGATCTTGTGTTCTATCCGATGTACGAAAGAGTTGCCGATACGAACTTTGTGCTCATAAAATCAGATATGCACCAGATGATCGGGCATTTTGCCGGACATATAAAGACGGCGGACGGGGAACGTATCGATATAGATAAACTTATAGGCTGCGCCGAAGAGCATAACACGATTTGGTAAAATCAAAAGTCTGGACAAAAATAAGGCGGCCCTTATGCCCTGCCGGGTTTCGGCAGGACACAGGGCCGCCCATCTGCATTAAACCTTCCTGACATCGTACATGGAATCGAGTACGAGCCAGTTGGGGGCAAAAAAGTTGTTTATAGTCCAGTAGCTGACCCCGCCCAGATTGTATTCGTCCACCAGAGCCAATCTAGCGGCTATGCTTCTCGCATCGTCGAACCAAACCTCATGACGTTTTCCGTCGCTGCTGTAGTAATTGAAAAACGGTGCCTGTGAAATATTATCGTACCGTATATTAGCGCCGACTCGCGCAGCCAGCAGAACGGCCCCGTAATTTGTCAGCAATCTTGCCGTGGA
>JAJUHD010000077.1 GCA_029268085.1 Bacillota bacterium
GAGATGAATAAAATTGTTTCGGATGTGCTGTCGCAGAACTTCAGGGGCAATCAGGTAATGATGTTCCAGAGTAAAAAAGTGAAATTTTCCTTCGACAAACCCGTCAAGTGGACGCGGGACGGGGAGGCCGGCGGCGCCCATCAGGAGGTCGTGCTGGAAAACATGCACTCGGCGATCAGCTTTTTGGCTTGAATCAATTAAAATAAGACGTACCCTACAAACCTATACGTCTTGCACATATTTCGCGCCGCCGCTCCCCGTAAGTTTGTTTTTTCCCACACTTCCCTTTTTTTACGCTTTATGTTACTCTGAAAAAAACATATAATGAGATTAAGAGGATACGGAGCATGCCGAACACAATTCGCACAGCTGAATACCGTTTTTTTAGCTTTACCTATTATTTTTTTGGTAAGGCTTATTTCGGTTTGGCTAAAAACGTGCGATATGCGATGATGGCTTGAGTTCCAAATTCATTGTATAATAGCCCGCAGCCGAACCGGCTGCGGGCTATTTGTATTTTGGAATAAGCTTGGAAGGGACGAATACGCATGATTATAATACTGAAAGAAAACCCGAATAAAAGTCAGCTCGCAAGCCTGATAGCGTGGCTTCGGGACAAGGGGATACAAGTACACATCTCAGAGGGCACTTCGCGTATTATTCTCGGGCTCGTGGGGGACACATCCGCTCTTGACATCGACCTGCTCTCCGCCCTTGATATCGTAGACAGCGTAAAGCGTGTGCAGGAGCCTTACAAAAACGCGAACCGAAAGTTCCACCCCAACGACACCGTTATTCCGGTCGGCAACACTCAGATCGGCGGCGGTACGCTTACGCTTATGGCTGGTCCCTGTTCTGTCGAGAATGAGGAGCAGATCATTGCCGTTGCAAAGGCTGTCAAGGCAGCCGGGGCTACGCTGCTGCGCGGCGGCGCGTTTAAACCCAGAACCTCGCCATATTCCTTTCAGGGCCTCGGCGAAGACGGTCTCCGCCTTCTTTTGCTTGCGAAAAAAGAGACAGGGCTTCCGATCGTCACCGAAATCATGGATGTTTCGCAGCTTCCTTTGTTCGACGATGTGGACATTATTCAGGTGGGAACACGGAATATGCAGAATTATAATCTTTTAAAGGTTCTTGGCGAGCAGGAAAAACCGGTAATGATAAAGCGCGGCATGTCCTCCACCTACGAGGAGTGGCTCATGAGCGCCGAATATGTTATGGCAGGAGGCAACCGAAACGTCATTCTCTGCGAACGCGGCATCCGGACCTTTGAGACGTACACCCGCAATACCCTTGATCTGTCGGCCATACCGGTACTCCGCCGACTGACTCATCTTCCGATCATCGTTGACCCAAGCCACGCCGCCGGGGACGCTTCGCTCGTGGCGCCGCTCGCGTCCGCCGCCGTGGCCGGAGGAGCCGACGGGCTGCTGGTCGAGGTTCACAACGACCCAGAGCACGCCCTCAGCGACGGCAAGCAATCGCTGCGCCCCGAGGCCTTCGGCAGACTGGCTAAAAATCTTATATCTTTGCACCAATTCATGAAGACCTTGGAGGAGCGGACATGAAAATCGGCATCATCGGTCTTGGCCTAATCGGAGGCTCGCTGGCAAAAAGCATAAAGGCCCGAACCCAGCATACCGTCGCCGCTGCGGATCTTGACACTGAAACCATGATGTTTGCAAGGCTCTCCGGTGCTATCGACGAAGCTTTGACGGATGAAAATCTCGGCAGCTGCGACCTTATTCTTGTCGCCGTGAGGCCGCAGGCCGCAATAGATTGGGTTACAGCGCACGGGGCGCAGATATCCCGCCATGCGATACTTGTCGATATGTGCGGCGTAAAACGTACGGTCTGCGCCAAGCTCGCTCCTCTGGCCGAACATTTTGGGTTCTCATATATAGGCGGGCACCCCATGGCAGGCAAGGAGCGGGGCGGCTTTGTCAATTCCACTGATGATCTTTTTGTCGGAGCTCCTATGATTTTGACGCCGGATGAAAAGACCGATATGCAGATGCTGGAAAAGCTCAAGGCTTTCTTCATAGATTTGGGCTTTTCAGGGCTGACCTTCACCACTCCCGACGAGCATGACAGGATAATCTCCTATACCTCCCAGCTCGCGCATGTGGCCTCCAGCGCCTATATAAGATCGCCGGACGCCCAGCGTCGGCGGGGCTTTTCAGCCGGAAGCTTTCAGGACATGACCCGCGTAGCGCGGCTGGATGAGGATATGTGGACGGAGCTGATGATGGATAACTCCGACTATCTGGCCGATCAGCTCGGCATTCTGATAAATCATTTGAAAGAGTATCTGGAAGCCCTTCAAACAGGCGACGCGGCAAGGCTCTGTGCGCTGCTGAAAGACGGACGTGAGAAGAAGACCGGCGCAGGTGGGAATTGACATGGAAATTAAAACTGTCCGCATCAATGCGGGAAAAGGCTATAATGTTTTTATCGGCAGCGGTCTCCTCGGCTCCTGCGGCGCAATTATCGGAAGAACCATCGGTCCATGCCGCGCTGCGGTTATAACCGACTCGACCGTAGAAAAGCTCTTTCTTGACACGGTAACGAAAAGCCTCGAAAGCGCAGGCTTTGCCGTAAGCGCATTTTCATTTACCTCAGGCGAGCGGTCAAAAACGATATCGACGCTCTCCGATATCCTTGAATTTCTGGCCGAGAGCCGCCTGACCCGCGCCGACTGCGTAATAGCGCTTGGCGGGGGCGTCACAGGCGACATGGCTGGCTTCGCCGCCGGATGCTATCTTCGCGGCATTAGTTATGTGCAGATACCCACAACGTTTTTAGCCGCAGCTGACTCCTCGGTCGGAGGCAAGACGGGAATCGACCTTAAAGCGGGAAAAAATCTTGCCGGTCTGTTTATACAACCGGAGGCGGTAATCTGCGACACCGACTGTTTTATGCTTCTTCCTGACAGCATTTTTGCCGACGGTGCCGCCGAGGCGATTAAGACCGGCGTGCTTTTCAGCGAGGCGCTGTTTTCCGCCTTTGAAAGCGGAGATGCAAAAGCTTGTCTGCCGGACATCATCGCAGCCTGCGTTGCCTTCAAGGGCAGGATTGTGGAGGCCGATGAGTTTGAGTCCGGCCAAAGGAAATTGCTGAACCTTGGCCACACGGTCGGTCACGCCATTGAAAAATGCAGCGCTTATACTATCCCGCACGGTCATGCCGTCGCAGCCGGAATGTCCGTCATAGCCCGCTCAGCCGACAGGCTCGGCCTTAGCGATACTCCCTGTTCTTTGCGTATCGAAAAAACTCTCATCCGGAACAGGCTGCCGGTGAGCGCAGATTTTTCCGCCGAAGAGCTCACCGCCGCGGCGCTTTCCGACAAGAAATGTTTCGGGGACGATATAAGCCTCGTCATTCCCCGGCGCATCGGAGAGTGTTACCTGAAAAAAATCCCGGTCACGGAGCTTTGCGCCGTTATCCGGGCCGGTTTGGAGAGATGAATATGAACCTTGCCGTCATCCCGTCGCAGCTTACGGGCAGTATCGCCTCAATACCTTCGAAATCAACCGCGCACCGCCTTCTTATCTGCTCCGCCTTGTCAGACAAGCCAGTCACGCTTGCTCTCCCCTCTTCATCCGAGGACATTGACGCAACAATCGGCTGCCTTCGGGCGCTGGGCGCGGAAATCGTCAGGGATGCAGAAACCGTTACTGTAACGCCGGTCAAGGATGTCCCTCCCAATCCCCTTTTGGACTGCCGCGAGAGCGGCTCAACGCTGCGGTTCCTGCTGCCTGCGGCGGCGTCGGTTTGTGAGCATGTTCGGTTCACCGGCCGCGGGCGCCTGCCTGAAAGACCGATAGGCGAACTGGTGGATGTTATTAAACTTCACGGTGTGACTTTAAGCGCGAACCGTCTGCCTTTTGAAACAGACGGAAGACTCACAGGCGGGGAATTCGTACTTTCCGGCGACATCAGCTCACAGTATCTCTCAGGACTTCTTATGACCCTGCCGAGGCTGGGAGAAGACAGCAATATCCGCCTGACGACGAAACTGGTGTCTTCCGCATATGTTGACATCACGCTCTCGGTGCTTGAGCGTTTCGGCGTCCGCACGGAGCGCTCGGATAATTGGTATTTTATTCCCGGCAATCAGGCTTTTGTCTCTCCGGGCCGGCTGACCGTGGACGGTGACTGGTCTAACGCCGCGTTTTTTCTGTCGGCAGGAGCAATAGGAGCTCCTGTGACGGTGACAGGCTTGAATCCGGACTCGCCCCAAGGCGACAAGGCCATCGTCGGGCTGCTGCGCCGCTTCGGAGCCGGCGTCCTTTCTGATGGCGCCAGCGTAACAGTCGTTCCGGGCAGACTTTGCGGCTGTGAAATTGATTTGTGCGAGGTACCTGACCTTCTCCCCGCTCTTGCCGTTGTCGCTGCCTGCGCCGAAGGCGAGACACGTTTTGTAAACGGCTCACGCCTCCGCTACAAGGAGAGCGACAGGCTCTTATCGACCGTCTTGATGATACAGGCTCTCGGCGGTAAAGCGGAAAAGCATTCCGACGGACTGACGGTACGCGGATGCGCTCTTTCCGGCGGTACTGTAAAAAGCTTCAGCGATCACCGTATCGCCATGGCGGCCGCGATAGCCGGCATCAGATGTTCAGAAGCCGTTACGATCCTAGGCGCGGAAGCCGTAAATAAATCTCATCCGGCGTTCTTCAGCGATTACGCAAAACTTGGGGGGAAAACATATGTCCTATAAATTCGGAAAACCGCAGCCGGTGCTTCCTGATTTTTCACTTGAGGAGGGAATTTAGCCTTGGAAAAAGATGAAATAAGAAAACAGATCGACAAGGTCGATGACCGTATGCTGTCTCTTTTCCTGAAGCGTATGGAGCTGTCCGGCGAGATGGCCGCATATAAAAAAAGCCGCGGTCTGCCCGTAGCTGACAAGCAGAGAGAGCGTGAGATTCTGGCAAATATTTCTGAAAAATCGGGTGATATGGAGCCTTACGCCTACCATCTTTTTACGACCTTATTCCAGCTTTCAAAAGCACGTCAGAACGATCTTTTATCCGGCAAGTCAAAGGTCCGGGCACAGATCGAGCAGGCCCTCGCCTCCGGCAAAGCGGTTTTTCCCCGAAGCGGTACGGTTGCCTGTCAGGGTATCGAGGGCGCAAACTCTCAGGCAGCCTGCGAAAAGCTGTTCACTCGCGGCAGCATCGTATATGTCAAAACCTTTGACGCGGTTTTCGACGCGGTGGAATCCGGTCTTTGCGCATATGGCGTTCTGCCCATTGAGAACAGTTCAAGCGGTTCTGTCCGCTCGATCTACAAGCTGCTGCAAAACCGGAACTTCTCAGTCGTGCGCAGCACGAGGCTTTGCATCCGTCATGAGCTTCTGAGCAAGCCCGGAACGTCGCTGGCGGATATTAAAGAAATCTATTCGCACGAACAGGCCATCAGCCAGTGCGGCAAATTCCTGTCTTCTCTCAAGGATGTCAAGGTAATCCCCTGCGGCAATACCGCTCTGGCGGCAAAGCTGGTGTCGGAGTCGGACGATCCTCAAACAGCTGCTCTGTCCTCCCATCAGTGCGCCGAGCTTTACGGTCTGTCCGTCCTCGCCGATAACGTTCAGGACAGCGATAACAACTACACGCGGTTCATCTGCATCGCAAAGGAGCCGATGATATTCGACGGCGCAAACAGGCTCAGCATCATCTTCACCTGCGATAACAAGCCCGGAGCGCTTTACGAGATACTTTCCAAACCGGCGGTACTCGGCATCAACATGAGCAAGCTGGAAAGCTGCCCCGTTACAGGCCGCAACTTTGAATTTGTTTTCTTTATGGATCTGGACGCATCAGTGCTGGAGCCCGGCGTGATCCCAATGCTGGAGGATCTTGAACGCAGATGTGAATCATTTGTTTTTCTAGGAAATTATGAGGAGGTCTGAACATGGGAGAAAAACTTTACGGCCTTTTGGGCCGCAAATTGGGCCACAGCTATTCCGTTCCCATACATCGGGAACTGGGAATCAGCGGTTACCGGCTGATTGAGCTGGAGCCGGAGCAGCTAGCGGATTTCTTTCAGCGGGACGACATAGGCGGGCTGAACGTAACCATTCCATATAAGCGCGAGGTCATGAAATACTGCCATGTACTGTCTCCTGAAGCTCAGGCAATCGGCAGCGTAAACACTATTGTGCGCAAAGATGACGGCAGGCTTTACGGATATAATACCGACGCATACGGATTTGAGTTTCAGGTTCAACTGTCAGGTATTAATTTTAAGGGACAAAAAGTGGTAATATTCGGCAGCGGCGGAGCGTCGCTCACAGTACAGGCCGTCGCAAAAAAACTGGGTGCGGCGGAAGTGGTTGTAATATCCCGTCGCGGAGAGAACAACTACGAAAATCTGAGCCGCCACAGCGACGCGGATGTGGTGGTGAACGCAACGCCCGTCGGTATGTATCCGGATGTCGGCAAAGCTCCCGCAGATTTGCGAATCTTTCCAAACTGCCGCGGCGCTCTCGACCTGATCTTCAATCCGGCGCGTACAGCCTTCCTTATGCAGGCAAGCAATCTGGGAATTCCTAACGCTAACGGGCTTTCTATGCTCGTGGCGCAGGCCAAGGAGGCGGAGGAGCACTTTTTCGGCAAAAAAATAAGCGATTCCGAGAATCTGCGGATTTATGAAAAACTCCGCGGGGAAACCGAAAACATTGTCCTTATAGGGATGCCCGGCTGCGGGAAAAGCAGCGTAGGCGCCGCTCTGGCAAAGCTCACCGGAAGGGAACTGATCGACGTGGACATGGAGATCGAAAAAACGGCCGGCTGCTCTATAGCCGATATATTCGCCAATAGCGGCGAGGAGGGCTTCCGTCGCCTTGAACGGGAAGCCATTGCCAAAGCCGGACTTAAAAACGGTAAAATTATCGCTGCCGGCGGCGGGGTTATCAAAGATGAACGCAACTATCCGCCGCTTCATCAAAACGGCCGTATTTATCATCTTGAGCGAGACCCGGCGCTTCTGCCTAGGACCGGACGGCCCTTGTCCATTGGTGCAGACCTGTACGAATTGTATCGCGAACGGCTGCCGGCCTATCAGCGTTTCCGGGACACGGTAGTCGATAATAATCACGCTATAACGGATGCCGCCGCGGCAATATGGAAGGAATTTTATGAAAATACTTGTTATAAACGGGCCTAATATAAATATGCTCGGCATCAGAGAGCCGGAGATATACGGCAGCCGGACTTATGACGATCTTGTGTCAATGCTGCGGGAAGAAGCTGAAAAGCTGAACGCCTCAGTTGACTTTTTCCAGTCCAACCACGAGGGCGCGCTGGTGGACGCGATTCAGAGCGCATACGGGAATGCCGACGGCATTATAATTAACCCCGCAGCCTATACGCATACAAGCATAGCCCTGCTCGACGCGGTAAAAGCCGTCGGTATTCCTGCTGTGGAGGTGCACATTTCCGATCCCGACGCCAGGGAAGCGTTCCGCAAGACATCTTATATCCGTTCCGCCTGTGTTTCCACCATAAAGGGCCGCGGATTTGAGGGGTATCTTGACGCTCTCCGCATCCTCTGCTCAGGAGAATTCAAGGCATAAACTCTATCGGCCCATCGGTAAGTTCAAAAAAGAGGTTTCATACCCCGCCTCTTTTCCATAATCAATGTCTGCCACAGCCTATAAGCTGTATTTTCCTCTTTTCAGATATATTCCCTCATGTGCGGCGACAATTCTATGATTTTCAACAACCTTTCGCCCTCTAAGATATACTGTTTCGATCTGTCCTTTAGTTTTATATCCTTCATACGGCGCATAGTCCATATTATAGGCCTGAGTCTTCGCGCTGATGACGCCCTCAGCCTCCGGGTCTAAAACGACTATATCCGCATCCGCTCCGGCAGCGATACGGCCTTTGCGCGGAAAGATTCCATAGAGCTTTGCGGGGTTTTCGGCGAGCAGACGGCACATCTGGCTGAGCGTTATCCTGTTTTCCCTGACGCCATAGGTATAGAGCAGAATGCCCCTGTCCTCGACTCCGGGCATTCCGCCGGGAATCTTCGTAAAGTCCTTTTCGCCCATGAGCTTCTGCTCCATGCTGAAGCTGCAATGATCCGTCGAAAGCGTCTGGATCTTATCCTCCGCAAGCGCGCTCCAGAGGCACTCTCTGTCCTCCGCTTTTCTGAGAGGCGGAGCGATGACGTATTTAAGGCACTCGGGCAAAGGAAGCTCATAGAGCGACTGGTCCAGCAGCAGATACTGAGGACAGGTTTCGAGATATACCTTCTGCCCCCTGCTTCTGGCTTCCAAAGCTTCCTCATATCCAGCCTTTGACGTTAGATGGACGATGATTATCGGCGAGTCCGCAAGCTCCGCGATCCTCAGAAGCCTGTTCATTGCTTCCGCCTCGACCTGGCAGGGTCTTGTCATGGAATGGCAGGCTGTGCTATTGTTTCCGAGCTTCTTCTGCTCCTCTACAAGAGCCTTGATAACGCCGCTGTTTTCGCAATGGACTCCCGCAATTCCCCCGACTTCCTTAAGCCGCTTGAGAATCTGATATATCTCCTTATCACCGACCATCATGCCGTCATATGTCATATAGAGCTTGAAAGAAGTGACGCCCAGGTCGATCATATCCTGAATTTCTTCGAAGACACTGTCATTCCAATCTGAAATGGACATATGAAAGCTATAATCGCACGACGCCTTGCCTTTAGCTTTAGCATGCCAATTTTCCAAGGCTTTGTTTAGGCTTTCGCCGTGGTACTGGGTCGCAAAATCTATAACCGTTGTGGTTCCGCCCAGCAGAGCGGCGCGGCTTCCGGTTTCGAAATCATCGGCCGTTACAGTTCCCGCTACCGGAAGGTCGAAATGCGTGTGCGCATCGATGAAGCCCGGAAGCAAGAGCTTGCCCGAGACGTCCTCTGTCCGCGCGTCAGGGTCCGACAGATTCTCTCCAATTACGGCTATTTTTTCACCTTCAATAAGCACATCCAGAACACGGACATCCTCACCGGTAACAACCGTCCCGTTTTTTAACAGTGTTTTCATGTTCGTCCCTCCTTGATATTTCTTTGCCTGCTGAGACTGCAAATTCGGTAGTCTCAGCAGGTTATCTATTTGCACTTTACTTGAATAGATTTGCTTTACATCGTAATAATAGCACCATATAAATATATATTCAAGCCAAAACAAAAAATTTTTTAGCAATCCTAAAAATTTTTTTGATTTTCTCTTGAATATCTGTTTTTTTATGCTATCATGAAATTGCAAGCGTGCATAAATCAAAAGGAGGCGGTTGCCGCAGCTTCGCAATACGTTAAGGGGCAAGCGGTAAAACAGATGGAAAAAGAAATATTATGGACAGAGAATAGAATGCCAAGGACAAAGGACGAATATCTGTCGGTCATGTCTCTTGATGAAGTCAGAACAGCCAGACGCTTTCATGAGAGCTTTCCGCAGTATAAAAAAACACCCCTGGCCAAGCTCGATAACATGGCAGAGTTTCTGGGAATCAAGGAGCTTTATGTCAAGGACGAATCATATCGCTTCAATCTCAACGCTTTCAAGGTACTCGGCGGCTCGTTCGCCATGGCAAAATTCATAGCAAAGCAGACCGGCAGGAACATTTCGGATCTGACTTATGATTTCCTGACCTCGGAGGAGCTTAAAAAAGAGTTCGGACAGGCTACTTTCTTCACCGCGACCGACGGCAACCACGGCAGAGGCGTAGCTTGGGCTGCCAACAAATTGCATCAGAAAGCCGTTGTGTTTATGCCGAACGGTTCTTCTCGGGCACGTTTAAAAAACATTTTAAAAGAAAATGCCACTGCTACGATCGAGAAAGCCAACTATGACGAGTGCGTCAGAATGGCTGCGGCGGCTGCGGCCAAAACTCCAAACGGCGTCGTTGTTCAGGATACAGCGTGGGACGGTTATGAGGAAATACCCTCATGGATTATGCAGGGCTACGGAACTATGGCTATGGAGGCGGATGAGCAGCTTGATGAATACGGCTGCGGACGCCCGACGCATATATTCGTTCAGGCCGGCGTCGGCTCTCTCGCCGGTGCGGTTCAGGGCTATTTCGCAAACCGCTATCCTGATAATCCGCCTGTGACGGTCGTTGTAGAAGCGGAAGCCGCGGCTTGTCTTTTTAAAAGTGCTGCGGCGGGAGACGGCGAAATAAGGATCGTTGACGGGGATATGCAGACCATCATGGCAGGTCTGGCCTGCGGTGAGCCAAATACGATCTCCTGGGATATACTTAAAAACCATGTAACGGCTTTTGTCTCCTGCCCCGATTGGGTTGCGGCGAAGGGCATGCGTATGCTGGCCGCTCCAATAAAGGGTGATCCTCAGGTGATTTCCGGAGAATCCGGCGCCGTAACAATGGGGCTTATCGCTACCATACTTACGGACGAAAAGTATATGGCTTTGCGAGAAGCCATTGGGCTGAACGCCGATTCCAAGGTTCTCTTGTTCTCAACCGAAGGAGATACAGACCCTGACCGGTTTAAACCTATCGTTTGGGATGGCAACGAAGAAGAAGCTTTAAAAATATAACTAAGGAGAGACAAGAATGGATTTTGAAAAGATTAAGGAACGGGCAAGATATTACGAAAAGGATATGACGAAGTTTCTGCGCGAGCTGGTTAAGATTCCCGGTGAGAGCGCTGGGGAAGAGGGTCATATCAACAGGATAGCCGATGAGATGCGGAAGGTCGGTTTTGACAAGGTGGAGATCGATCCCCAGGGCAACGTTCTCGGCTACATGGGAAGCGGCAAGACATTGATCGGCTACGACGCTCATATTGACACGGTCGGCATCGGCAACATCAAGAACTGGAACTTTGACCCGTACGAGGGGTTTGAGACGGAAACCGAGATCGGCGGCCGCGGCACCTCCGACCAGCTCGGCGGCATTGTTTCGGCGGTTTACGGCGCAAAGATCATGAAAGATCTGGGGCTGCTGAGCGACAAGTATACCGTACTTGTGACCGGAACCGTTCA
>JAJUHD010000078.1 GCA_029268085.1 Bacillota bacterium
AAACAAGATACCCGGCGACCCTCTGAGCGCAAAGGAAACGAGCGGTCTGCGTCTCGGCACCGCAGCCGTTACGGCTCGCGGCTTTGTCGGCGAAGACATTGTTGAAGTGGCTGACCTTATCAGTCTTGCAATAAGGGATTTCGACGGCCAGAAGGATAATATCGCGAGCCGCGTTACCGCTCTCTGCAAAAAATATCCCCTGTACGAATAAGAATCCAGCGTTTATAATAAAAACAGGGAACACTATATCGGCTGCATATCAGCACAAGCAGAGCCGACGGGGATATCCTCTGTCGGCTCTTTGGATACCCGTCGTTCATATAAGGAGGTACGGTTATGTACAGGCCGCTTGCCGACGAGCTGCGCCCGAGATCATTGGACGATGTCGTCGGGCAGTCAGAGATTTTGGGCAAAAACTCAATGCTTCGCCGCATCATAGACTCCAAGCAGATCCCGAACATGATATTCTACGGTCCTTCAGGCACCGGCAAAACGACCGTTGCAAGCATCATCGCGGATAAGACGAACCGTACTCTGCGCAAGCTCAATGCGACGACTGCCGGTATCGCCGATATCAAGGCTATCATAGACGAGCTAGACACCCTGATTGCGCCAGAGGGAGTGCTCCTCTATCTCGACGAGATCCAATATTTTAATAAAAAGCAGCAGCAGTCGCTTTTGGAATTTATCGAAAACGGCAAGATAACGCTCATCGCCTCCACAACGGAAAACCCGTATTTTTATGTCTTCAATGCGATCCTGAGCCGCTCTACGATTTTTGAGTTTAAGCAGATATCGGCGACGGACTGCGAAAAGGCGGTTCTTCGCGCTCTTCACTTTCTGGAGGAACGCGACAGAGTTCAAATCGTTTGCGAGGACGGAGTAACTGAGCATATCGCGAGAAGCTGCGGCGGCGATGTGCGCAAGGCGATAAACGCGATTGAACTTCTATACAGCGCATCGAAAGGCGCCTCAAGCAAGGTCGCTATCAATCTTACAGACGCGGAGCAGGTCTCACAGAAGAGCGCCATGCGCTATGACCGCGACGGCGACGCGCATTTCGATATACTCTCGGCTCTCATGAAATCGCTGCGCGGAAGCGATCCCGACGCCGCCCTGCATTACCTTGCGCGACTTCTGGAGGCGGGAGACCTTGCCGGCGCGTGCAGACGCATCCTCTGCTCGGCCAGCGAGGATATCGGGCTTGCTTATCCAATGGCAGTGCCGATAGTCAAGGCTTGCGTGGATTCCGCACTGCAGCTTGGTCTGCCCGAAGCGCAGCTGCCTCTTGCTGAAGCGGTAATATTGCTTGCGACCGCCCCAAAGTCAAACAGCGCCGTCATGGCGATAGGTTCGGCTATGGCAGACGTCAAGGCTGGAAAGGTCGGCAATATTCCGCGTGAGCTGCAGAACGTCCACGCGGATTCAACGGAGTTTAAGCGCGAGCAGAATTATAAATACCCCCACAGCTACCCTAACCACTGGGTAAAGCAGCAATATTTGCCTGATGAGCTCAATGGCACAAGGTACTACGAATACGGCGACAATAAGACCGAGCAGGCTGCAAAAAATTACTGGGATCAAATAAAGAAGTGAGGGATGACCGTGGATATCAGAGTTGGCGATATTCTGACAATGAAAAAAGCCCATCCCTGCGGAGAAAAACGCTGGCTTGTCCTGCGCACGGGAATGGACTTTAAGCTCCGCTGTCTCGGCTGCGGGCACGAGGTAATGGGCGCAAGGAGTAAGTTCGAGCGAAATATACGCGCCGTGGAGCGCAAGGAAGAAATTAACAAGTAAAAATGATATAACTAATAGGGGGTGTAGCAAAACAAAAATTGCTGCACCCCCTTCAGAAAGCGTCACAACACCAAAATATACGCTTCTTTTATGATTTTAGTTTTACCCACATCTCGTCGTAGTAATCAAGAGTTTCCTGCGGGAGATTGACGTATGTCTCACATTTGGAGAGAACAGCATCGTCGGGGTACATGACCGACTTTGCAAGGTCGTCTACGTCAATCAAATTCTTTACTTCCTTGTTGGGGCTTGTATAGCCGATTATTTCGGAGTTTGCCTTGCTCTGCTCCGTGCCGGTCATGAAGTTTATAAACGCCTCGGCATTCTCCTTGTTTTCGGCGTTCTTCAGAACACACATCGCGTCCACAAAAACATTCGAGCCTTCCTTGGGAATGCAGAACTTCAGGTTTGGGTTAGTCTCGTGCATCGTAAGATAGTCGCCGGCATAGTATGCGCCGATTGCCGCTTCGCCGCTCTCGAGCTTATCGAAGATTTGATCCATAACGTAGCCCTGCAGGATCGGCTTCTGCTGTTTCAGCAGCTCAAAAGCCTCGTTGAGTTCGTTTTTATCGGTCGTATTTAGAGAATAGCCAAGGTACTTGAGCGCGATGCCCATCGCGTCGCGGGAGTTGTCAAACATCAAAATGTTGCCGGAGTTCTTTTCGTCAAAGAGGGCTCCCCAGCTGTCCACCTCACCGACTACGGCCGGATCGTAAATGATCCCTACCGTGCCCCACATATATGGCACGCTGTACTTATTCTCGGGGTCATAATCCATATTCTTCAGGCCGTCCTCGATGAGCGAATAGTTGGGAATCTTGGAAAAATCGAGAGGCTCAAGCATATCCTCATCAATAAGGCGGGAGATCATATAGTCAGAGGGGATAACGACATCGTAGCTGACGCCGCCCTGCTTGAGGACGGAATACATCTGCTCGTTGGATTCGTAGGTCTTGTAGTTGACCTTGATGCCCGTTTCGTTTTCGAACTGTGCAAGAAGGTCCATGTCGATGTATTCGCCCCAGTTGTAAACGTTGACAACACCCTTTGAGGCGGTCTTTCCGCCTCCGCAGCCGGAAAAAAGGCAGACGAGCATCACAGCACAGATTACAATTGAGAGTGTCTTTTTCATTCAAGTGCTCCTTTCAGCATTGCATCTTTCTTTATCTCGACCTTATGCTGCCGCGCTTCGCGCACGTTGACTATGACAAGGAGAATCAGAACGACTGCAAAGAGTATAGTGGAAATGGCGTTTATCTTCGGGCTTATCCTTTTGCGCGTCATGGCGTAGATCGTCATGGAAAGCGTCTGTACGCTGCTTCCCGCCGTGAAGTAGCTTATGACGAAATCGTCCACCGACATCGTGAAGGCTATCAGCAGTCCGTTTATTATGCCCGGCATTATCTCCGGTATTATGACCTTGTATATCGTCTGGAACCATGTGCAGCCGAGATCCTGCGCCGCTTCAAAAAGGTTGCGGTCAAGCTGGTAGAGCTTCGGCATAACCGAGAGGATAACATAAGGGATATCGAAGCTTATGTGCGCGATGAGCAGGGTGCCGAAGCCGAGCTGGAAGTTCAGTATAGCGCCCGCGGAAACAAACAGCAGGGAAAGCGAAACGCCCGTTATGATATCCGCGTTGATAACTGGGATGTTGTTAACCAGAAGAAGCGGGCTGCGCCAGTTCTTCTTCATATTATAAAAGCCGATCGCGGCAAAGGTACCGATTACCGCTGCAACGGCTGATGCTATAACGGACACTTCAAGCGTCGTCCGCAGCGATGACATTATCAGGCTGTCCCTGAAAAGCTCCCTGTACCAGTCGAGTGTAAAGCCCGACCAAATTGTCCTGCTCTTTGTGGAGTTAAACGAGAAAACTATCAGAACGACGATGGGCGCATAAAGAAAAACATAAGTGAGAGCGGAAAAAATTTTCCCGCCGGTATGCCTCTTTGTCACATCACCACCGCCTGTTCTTCGCCCTCGCCGAACTTGCTCATGACGCTCATGCAGATAACCACGATGACCATCATTATGAGGGAGATTGCGGAGCCCAGATGAGGATTGTATGCGGCTCCCGTGAACTGCATCTCAATAAGGTCGCCGAGGAGCATGACCGTTCCGTTAGAGAGGAGCTTTGAAATGACAAAAGTTGAAACGGCAGGTACAAAGACCATTGTGATGCCGCTTATAACGCCCGAAAGGCTGAGCGGAAAAATCACCCTTCGGAAGACCGTCCCGCTGTTCGCGCCGAGGTCCTGCGCAGCTTCGATTACGAAGGGGTCGATTTTGACAATGACGCTTTGGATAGGCAGAATCATAAACGGCAGATAGTTATATACCATGCCGAGGATGACGGCCCCGTCCGTATTGATAAGCTGGAAATGCGTTATAGGAGTGTATCCGGGGTCTCCCGCGTGCAGGGAGTTTATCAGGTCAAAAACACCGATCGACGCGAGAAGACGGTTGATAAGCCCCGTGTTCTCCAGCAGTGACATCCAAGCATAGGTGCGCAGCAGGAAATTTATCCACATGGGAAGCATTATGAGCATAAGAAGGACGCGCTGTGTCTTCGGGGGCGTGCGGCTGATAGTCAGGGCGACGGGATAGCCGATCAGAATGCAGATAAGCGTAGCAATGAACGCAAGCCAGAGGCTCCGGCCGAAAACGGGGGCATAGCTTATCATACCCGCAAAATTGTCCAGCGTAAACGTGTTTTGCGCACTTGAAAACGCATAGACAGCGATAAGTATAATAGGAATTACGACGAAAAGCGCCATCCATAGGACATAGGGATAAGCGAAGGATTGCCTGTGGTAGCGGTCGAAAAAAGCCCTTTCCTTATTCATCTTCCTGCCCTCCGTCATCCGGAGCGGCGGAAAGCTCGTCGTATTCCGCGCTGTAGGAGCTGTAGTCTCCGTAAAGACCCGAATACTCGCTCTTCTTCATGATGTGGAACCCGTCGGGGTCGATCTTCACGCCGATTTTAGCTCCGACGGGCGAATGGTCGGTGGTCTGAATAAGCCACTTGAAGCCTTGGAAATCGACGATTATATCGTACTGCATGCCCTTGAAGGTGACATCGGTGACCGTGCCTGTTATCTGCCCCTGAGGAACGGGGACGATATCGATATCCTCCGGGCGCACGACGACATCGACAGGCTCGTTCGGGGCAAAGCCCTTGTCTAGGCATTCGAAATCCCTGCCGTACATACGGACGACGCGGTCTGAAACCATCACGCCGTCAATGATATTGCTCTCTCCGATAAAATCCGCGACAAAAGCGTTTTTCGGTTCGTTGTATATGTCCAAAGGAGTGCCTATCTGCTGGATCTCGCCCTTGTTCATGACAACGACGGTATCCGACATAGTCAGGGCTTCCTCCTGATCATGCGTCACATAAATAAAAGTGATGCCCACCTGCTGCTGGATCTGCTTCAGCTCGCGCTGCATATCCTTGCGGAGCTTAAGA
This sequence comes from Bacillota bacterium, assembly GCA_029268085.1. Classification (GTDB taxonomy): domain Bacteria; phylum Bacillota; class Clostridia; order Oscillospirales; family Oscillospiraceae; genus UBA2658. Next base: position 5,273 of record JAJUHD010000078.1, read on the forward strand.
TCCAAAGCGCCGAGCGGTTCGTCGAGAAGCAGCACCTGCGGCCTGTTTACAACTGCTCTGGCTATGGCAACGCGCTGCTGCTGTCCGCCGGAAAGCTGGCTGACAGAGCGTTTCTCATAGCCTTTGAGCGCGACAAGCTCCAGAGCTTCGTGCACTCTTCGCGTTATCTCCTGTTCCGTGAGCCTCGGTCTCTGGATTCTCAGACCGAAAGCGATATTCTCGAAAACATTCAGATGCGTGAAAAGTGCATACTTCTGAAAAACCGTGTTGATCTTGCGCTTGTGAGGCGGAACATCATTGATCGTCACACCGTCGAAAATCACCTTTCCGGAATCGGGTCTCAAAAAGCCGCCGATTATGCGCAGAGTTGTCGTTTTTCCGCAGCCCGAGGGACCGAGCAGTGTGAGAAATTCTTTATCCTTGATAGCTAAATTGATTGAGTCAAGTACGACCTCGCCGTCAAATTCCTTACGGCAATTCTCCAGTCGTATGAGTTCTTTGGCCATTGGCGTCCCCCTTCTGTTGATACCGGCGGGGTACGCAAGCCAAAGTGTGCGTATCGTCCTTATAAGCCGGTATTTCCCGATTTTATTCCGTTTCGCGCCATATTCTCCGCCAGTATCCAGAATACTTGGATTTTTAGCGCAGAACTCAATATATATATAAAAATGTCAATTGTCAACGGAAAAATCAAAATCAAAATATTTTTTGGCAAATTCTACGTTTTCAACCGAAAAGCTCTGGCCTTTCAGGTAGTTGAGCGCTCCCGCATCAGTCCCGAAAACGAATTTCAGGCGGTAGGAATAAAGCGCCTGACCCTTCTCGCCAAACTCCCTGTTCTTTTGCTCCGTCCCGTATTTTCCGTCGCCGAGGAGCGGAGTTCCGTTTGCGGCCATCTGCGCGCGAATCTGGTGAGTGCGGCCCGTGAGAAGGCGGCATTCGACAAGCGAGAGCCCGTTTTCAGTCTTCAGCGTTCGGTATTCGGTAACAGCTTCCTTTGCCCCCGGGCAGTTCCGTTTTTTTACATAGACCTGATTTTTTGACGCGTCCTTGAATATCCAGTCTTTTAGAACGCCCTCTCTCGGATTCGGCCTTCCGATTACGGCACAGAGATAATACTTGTCGATCTCCCTGTCCTTTATCTTTTCGTTCATTATACGCAGGGCCTCGGCGTTTTTTGCGGCAATCACGATGCCGCCCGTATTGCGGTCGATACGGTTGCAGAGAGCCGGTGCGAAGGCGTTCTCGCGTTTTGGGTTCCACTCACCCTTCTGAAATAAGTAAGCCTGAATGTTTGCTATCAGCGTATCGTAGGCCCACTCGCCTGCGCTGTGGCAGAGCACGCCCGGTTTCTTGTCTGCAAGCAGGATGTTGTCATCCTCGTAAACTATGCTGAGCTTCGGGTTCGACACCTTCAGGTAGGCGTTCTCCTCGGTCGGAGTTTCAAAAAACTCGTCATTTATATAAAGCTGCAGAACGTCGCCCTGTTTCACCTTTTCGTCGCGCTTTGCCCCCTTGCCGTTGAGCTTAATGCGTTTGAGGCGTATATATTTCTGCAAAAGCGACTCGGGCAGAAGCGGAACCGCCTTGCCTACGAAGCGGTCAAGGCGCTGATCCGCGTCATTTTTTGAAACGAAAAGTTCTTTCATCAGTTTTTCTCCGAATAAGTTTGAAAATTCCTTAAAAGGTATTATAATAAGAATATGTTAATATGTTATGTTTGCGGACATTATAGCATTGATTTATCTAATAGTATATATCAATTTTTTGTTGACAAGCCGCGATATATAAATTATAATACTCAAGCGACTATGTGAGGTGCTCAATGAGGCTCAATCTCTGCGAAATCATCGAAATGCCCGGAAAAAGTCTGCCGTTCAGCTGCGAGCTCGAAACGGACAGATTGCTTGTCCCCGCAATTAAGAGTTTTATTTCGCCTCCCAAAGCCGAGGGAGTCATCCGCAATTCCGCCGGCGCTCTGACGCTGACGGGAACGCTCAAGGCCGAAATGGTCTGCATCTGCGACAGGTGCTCCGCCGAGTTCCGCTGCAACAAAGAGATACCTCTTGAAGCAAAGATCGGAGCGGATCCGTCTGATTTTGATGACCCCGAAGTATTCCCGCTCGACGGAGACTGGCTGGATCTGAGCGATTTGCTCGAGACCTGTTTTATCCTCGGCACAGATACTAAATTCCTCTGCAGGGAGGACTGCGCAGGGCTTTGTCCTGTCTGCGGCAAAAATCTTAGTGACGGCCCCTGCGGCTGCAAAAAGGAAATTGATCCAAGATTGGCTGTATTAGGTCAGCTTTTGGATAAAAAGCATGAATAAAAGCTGTCGAATCAGCTGATAACAGGAGGTGTCAATATGGCGGTTCCAAAGAGAAAAACATCAAAGGCAAGAAGAGACAAGAGACGCAGCTCTCATTGGAAGCTTGAAGCTCCCGGTATCGTTGCGTGCCCCAACTGCGGCGCGTATCATTTGCCCCACCGCGTATGTAAAGCCTGCGGTTACTACAACGGACGCAAGGTTCTCGACGTTAAGAGGTAAACTTGAAGCTTGAGGAGAGGAGGCACACGCCCCCTCTCTTTTTGCGTTTCCTTCGAAAGGTAAGGTTATGGGTTCTGTCATTACGAAAATTGAAAAGTACAGCCCCCTGCTGCACAAGGCGAAGATTGGGGACAGGCTCGTTTCCATCAACGGCAAAGAAATTGAGGATGTGCTCGATTACAAGTTCTTTTCCTATGACACAAGGCTCGATGTGCTTCTGGAGTCAGAAAACGGGCAGCGTCGCACAGTCAGAATCAGGAAAGACGCGGGCGCGGATCTCGGTCTTGAATTTACAACCTACCTGATGGACAAAGCACGCCCCTGCCGCAATCGATGTGTCTTCTGTTTTGTCGATCAGCTACCTAAGGGTATGCGCAAAACGCTCTATTTCAAGGACGACGATGCGAGGCTAAGTTTTCTCACAGGCAACTATATCACGCTGACAAATCTCTCCGAGCGCGAGCTGCAGCGAATTATAGATCTGCGCATAAGTCCCATAAATGTATCCGTCCATGCGACAGATCCGGAGCTCCGCGCAAAGCTCCTTGGAAATCCCGAGGGTGCAAAGGGCTATGAGCTGATAAAAAGGCTCGCGGCAGGCGGGATAACGATGAATTGCCAGATCGTATGCTGCCCCGGGCTGAACGACGGTGACGCTCTTTCCCGCAGCATGGAGGATCTCGCCGCTTTATATCCGCAGGTATACTCCGTTTCGATAGTGCCCGTGGGGCTCACGAAATTCAGGGAACACCTATACCCTCTCAAGCCTTTTGACAGGGACAGCGCAAACGAGACTCTTAACAGGGTCAACGCATTTGGTGAAGAGTGCCTCAAAAAATACGGCAGCCGCATCTTCTTTCCCTCGGACGAAATGTTCCTGAAGGCAGAGCGGGAGATACCAGAGGACGAGTTTTACGAGAATTACACCCAGCTTGAAAACGGCGTAGGCCTGCTGAGGTTGCTCGAGGTGGAATTCAAGTCCGCCCTCGAATATGAGGACGCCGTCTGCGACGGAGTTCCATTTTCAATTGCAACAGGCGTTTCTGCCGCGCCTTTTCTTGAAAAGCTGCTGATGACAGCAAAACAAAAGTATGCTAACATAGACGGAAAGGTATTTCCGGTAATAAATGACTTTTTCGGACACACAATAGATGTTGCGGGGCTCGTCACGGGACGGGACCTTATCGCGCAACTCCGCGATAAAGAGCTGGGCAGGCGTCTGCTCATCCCCCAAACCATGCTGCGCGACGGCGAAGGCGTTTTTCTTGATGACGTTACGGTGTCCGATGTTGAAAAAGAGCTTCAAATTGAGGTCTTCCCCATCGGGCAGGACGGCGGCGACCTGCTGCTTGCCATGACGGGCAACTTCTCGGAGCGCAATCTTGGATATCCGAAAAAATAAAGATAAAAATTCAAGGAGGGCAGTCTATGAAACCGCTTGTTGCCATTGTAGGACGGCCAAATGTAGGCAAATCCCTGCTTTTCAACAGAATAGTCGGTCAGCGTCTCTCCATAGTCGAGGATACGCCGGGAGTTACCCGCGACAGGCTCTATGCCCCCTGCGAGTGGAACGGCGTGAAGTTCGACGTTGTCGATACAGGCGGCATCGAGCCGAAGACGGACGATGAGATTTTGCTCTTCATCCGCGAGCAGGCGCAGATTGCGATCGACACGGCTGACGTCATCGTTTTCGTCACCGAAATCGGAACGGGCGTAACCGCCGCAGACATGGACGTCGCCACAATCCTTCAGCGCTCGCGCAAGCCCGTTGTGCTGGTTGTGAACAAGGTTGATAAAACCGGAGACACAGACCCCGCATTTTACGAATTCTATTCGCTCGGACTCGGAGACCCGATCGCCGTTTCCGCCGTACATGGTCACGGCACGGGAGACATGCTCGACGCTTGCATCAAGGCGTTTCCGAAATTCGAGGTCAGCGATGAGGACGAGGACCGTATCAAGGTTGCCGTCATAGGCAAACCGAACGTCGGTAAATCTTCGCTGATTAACCTCATTCTCGGCGAAAACCGCTGCATCGTCTCCGATATCGCCGGCACAACACGCGACGCTGTCGATAGTAGAGTGGACAACGAATTCGGCAGATACATCTTTATTGACACTGCGGGGATACGCCGCAAGTCAAAGGTCGACGACCGTATCGAGAAATTCTCCGTCATGCGTGCGCAGCTTGCAATTGAGCGTGCGGATGTTTGCCTAATCATGCTCGATGCGCGCGAGGGCGTTACCGATCAGGACACAAAAATCGCGGGGCTCGCCCACGAGGCTGGCAAGGCAAGCATAGTCGTAGTCAACAAATGGGACCTTATTGATAAGGACTCGAAGACCATGGACAAGATGCGCGCCGATATCATGCGCGACCTGAGCTTCATGTCCTACGCGCCCACTCTCTTTATCTCGGCTGTAACGGGTCAGCGTACAAACCGTATTTTTGAGCTTGTAAATTACGTCAACGACCAGAGCGCGATGCGCATCACGACCGGGATGCTCAACAACGTCCTCGCCGATGCGCAGGCGAGGGTCCAGCCTCCGTCCGATAAAGGCAAACGCCTGAAAATATACTACATCACCCAGACAGGCATACGTCCTCCAACCTTCGTTGTCTTTTCAAACAGCCGCGAGCTCTTCCATTTTTCATATCAGAGATATATTGAAAATCAAATCAGAAGTGTTTTCGGACTGGAGGGTACTCCTGTCCGCATGGTCATCAAACAGAAGGGTGATAATGACTGATGCCAAAGCTGACTCTCTTACTTGCGATCACAGGAATCGCCGCTTATCTGTTGGGCGGAATAAACGGTTCGATCATCGCCTCTCTAAACTATTTTAAAAAGGACGTCCGGAATTACGGAAGCGGGAATGCAGGGCTGACAAATTTTACGCGCACATTCGGCGGCAAGGGAGTCGCGGTCGTGCTGATCGTAGATATTCTTAAGACAATTGCTGCCGTCATGCTCGGCCGCTGGCTTCTTGGCATTGTCGGTTACCCTATGATCGGCAAAATGTTTGCGGGCTTCTGCACCATGCTTGGCCACATCTACCCTGTTTATTATCGTTTCCACGGTGGCAAGGCCGTCCTCTGTGCCGGAACTCTTGTATGGATGGCAGATTGGCGCGTCGGGCTAATCTGCTGGACTGTATTCATCGTG
>JAJUHD010000079.1 GCA_029268085.1 Bacillota bacterium
ATCCTCTGCGTCGTCGGAGCGATCTGTATCGGCGTCTCCTATTTCATGGGAGGCAGTCTGGACAACCTTTATCAGAACAAGACCGCTCTTCCGATACTCGAAATGCTCTCACCTGAAAACATAATCAGCAGCATTACCGCATTTTTAGGCGCATAAATTCGTGCCTCATCAGATTAATATGTTCAATCGGGCATTTCGGGAAAGGCCGAAATGCCCGATATTTTGTACTTTTTCTGCAAAATGAACATTGTTTTTTGATTATACCGCTTAAAATCTGTGTCATTTTTTGTGAATAAACAGTTGCGATTTTAGTAGTGCCGTGTTATTATTCAATACACAACTGAAAAACATTTGACTTTCAGAGGGGGACACGCGATGACAGCCGGACACGAACCCAAGTTTTTTTTGGTCGAAGCCGATATGCTGCCCGAAATATATGTGAAAGTTGCAAAAGCCAAGGAACTCATCGAAACAGGCGAGGCTCAGACCATTGCGGAGGCCGCGAGTACGGTCGGGATAAGCCGGAGCGCATTTTATAAATATAAGGATTCAATCACTCCGTTTCAGGACCTCAAGCGCGGACGGATCATAACCTTTCACATTACTCTGCGCGACAAAATGGGTGTCCTTTCCTCTGTTCTTGCCGTATTTGCCTCGAGCGGTGCGAACATACTTACAATCAACCAAAGCATTCCGTTAAACGGCACGGCGCTCGTCACTATTTCCGCCGAGACGACAGACATGGTAATATCGAGCGAGGAGCTGCTGAACGAGCTGCACGAAACGGTCGGCGTAAAAAAAGTCGAGGTCATAGCAGGTTAAATTTGTAATATTCCCTCACAGGAGGTGCCATTATGGCTAAAATAGCAATATGCGGTTACGGAACGGTCGGAAGCGGCGTAGCTGAAGTTATCACAGAGAACGCCGACAACATCGCACGGAACGCCGCCGAGGAAGTTGAAATAAAATATATACTGGATACCAGAGAATTTCCCGGGGACCCGTTCGAGAAGTATATAGTGCATGACTTTTCGATCATTGAAAAAGACCCCGAGGTTTCGATCGTTATCGAGACCATCGGCGGAACGAAGATTGCCTACGAGTTTACAAAAAGAGCCCTGCTCGCGGGCAAAAGCGTCGTAACCTCTAACAAAGAGCTTGTTGCCACAAAGGGACATGAGCTTATTGCGATCGCAAAGAAAAACAACCTTAACTATCTTTTCGAGGCCAGCGTCGGCGGCGGGATCCCTATCATCCGCCCTATCACGCAGTGCCTTGCCGCGAACAAGATCGACGAGGTCTACGGAATTCTGAATGGTACAACAAACTATATACTTACAGAGATGATCAAAAACAACGCAAGCTTTGACGACGCCCTGCATCAGGCACAGTCGAACGGATATGCGGAGCTCGACCCCACAGCCGACATAGAGGGCCTAGACGCCGCCAGAAAAATATGCATTCTCTCAGATCTCTGTTTCGGCAAGCATGTCAACCCCGCCGATGTCAGGGCCGAAGGCATCAGGGGCGTAACGAGCGCTGATGTTGAATACGCAAAGCGCCTCAACTGCAAGATAAAGCTTCTCGGGCGCGCGCTGCGCACCGGACACGATACGGCGACAGCCTATGTCGCTCCGCATCTCGTCAGCAAGTCGAGCCTTCTTTCCAATGTGGACGGAGTTATGAACGGCATCGTTGTCCACGGCAACGCCCTTGGCAATACGATGTTTTACGGCGCGGGCGCCGGCAAGCGGCCCACGGCAAGCGCGGTTGTCGCGGACGTCATCGACGCGGTAAAGCACGTTAAAGCGAGGAAGTACCTCGATTGGGACGACGCTCCCGCCGGTTACTTTACCGACAGCGCCTATGTCGCCTCACGTTGGTATGTGCGCGCCGCGACCTCGCTGCAGCAGATCGGCTGGGCCTTCGATAAGGTCAATTTCGTAACTTATCCCGGAGCCGCCGCTGACGAATACGCCTTTGCGACCGACGTTTATGATGAAAACACCGTACGCAAGCTGACAAGCGGCATGACAGTTCGGTCGATGTTCAGGATTTTGGATTAGATAATTTGTCCTAAATTGGAGGAGTCACAATATGCTTATTGTACAAAAATTTGGCGGGAGCTCCGTTGCGGACGCTGCGAAAATCATGCGTGTCGCAGGGATAATCGCCGACACGTTCTGCGAGGGGAACGACACCGTCGTAATTCTTTCCGCGCAGGGCGACACCACCGACGATCTCCTTGAAAAAGCAGCAGAGATCAATCCTCATCCTTCGAAGCGCGAGCTCGATGTGCTTCTTTCGACCGGAGAACAGATTTCTGTTGCGCTGATGAGCATGGCTCTTGAAAAAATGGGTCTGCCCGTCGTTTCGCTGACCGGCTGGCAGGTCCAGATAAGCACGAACTTTGATTACGGCAACGCCCGCATCCGCTCTGTTTCGACGGAGAGGATCCGTCAGGAACTGGATAAGAGGCGCATAGTTATCATAACAGGCTTTCAGGGTGTCAACGGCATGGGCGATATAACCACCCTCGGAAGGGGCGGGTCAGACACCTCCGCAGTAGCCGTTGCGGCGGCGCTGCACGCGGATAAATGCCAGATATTTACGGATGTCGAAGGCGTTTTCACGGCAGACCCGCGCAAGGTGCAGGGCGCGAGGAAGCTGGACGAGATCACATATGATGAGATGATGGAGCTTGCATCGCTGGGCGCGCAGGTCCTGCACAACCGCAGCGTGGAAATGGCGAAACGCTACGGAGTAAATCTGGAGGTCCTCTCCAGCTATGAGAGAAAGCCCGGCACAAAAGTTAAGGAGGTCGTGAAAAACGTGGAACAGATGAAAATCAGCGGTATAGCCAAGGACACCAATGTTGCGCGCATAGCGGTTGTGGGAGTTCCCGACGAGCCGGGCGTCGCTTTCAGACTTTTCAGAGAGCTTGCAAGCGCAAAGATAAACGTCGACGTCATCCTTCAGTCGATCGACAGGAACGGTACGAACGACATCAGCTTCACCGTTTCCGAGACGGATTATGATAAGGCTATGGAAATTGTTCAGGAGCGCAAGGACACCCTGCGCTACAAAGAGCTTTTCGGTGACAAGAAGGTCGCAAAGGTCAGTATTGTCGGCGCGGGAATGCTCTCCTCCTCCGGCGTCGCGGCAACGATGTTTGAAGCCTTGAGCGAGGCAAAGATTAACATACAGATGATCTCCACCTCAGAGATAAAGGTCTCGGTGCTTATCGATGAAACCAGCGCCGACAGGGCCGTTCAGGTCATTCACAACAAGTTTTTTAACTGACCCTAAAGTTTTTTCAAATTTATAAAAAACGATTTCGCCCGAAGCATTACGCTTCGGGCGAAATCATTTATATTAAATCAGAATTTCGGCGCCGTGGGAAGAGTGCTGTTGCCATTATTCGTGGTGCCGTTCTGAGTATTGCTGCCGTTATCGGTGTTTTTCTGAGAGCTGTTCGTAGGGACAGCCTCGTCGAGCGTAACTTTGATGTCGATATATTCGCCCTGACGGTAGACCTTCAGCGTAACGGTGTCGCCGGCCTTATAGTCCTTCTTCGCATTCGTAAGCTCAGATGAACTCTTTACTTCGGTGTCGTTTATCGCGGTGATGATATCGCCGACCTTCAGACCGGCCTTGTCGCTGCAGCTTCCCTTTTCGACAGAGTAGACGTAAGCGCCTTCGACCATGTTGTAATACTGCGCAACAGTGCTGTCAACAGTGGTCACCGTGATGCCGAAATTTGCCTTGCCGCTGACATATCCGTTCGTGATGAGCTGGTTTACTATATCCGTCACATCGTTGATCGGGATCGCAAAGCCGAGGCCCTCGACGCCCGTGTCGGCATACTTCGCGGTGACGATACCGATCACTTCGCCCTTATCGTTGTATACGGGGCCGCCGGAGTTGCCCTCGTTGACTGCGGCGTCGATCTGGAACATATTGTTCGTGGTGGTTTGCCCGGTCTTCTGATCCTGAGTCGTGATGTCCCTGTCAAGGGCGCTGATCATGCCGCTCGTCATTGAAAAACTGAGTTCTCCCAGAGGGTTGCCGACCGCATATACCGTTTCGCCGACCTGCAGATTGTCACTGTTGCCTAGCTGAGCCGCGGAAAGCCCCGTCGCATCGATCTTAAGAACCGCAATATCACTCGATTCCTCAACACCGACAATCTTCGCATTATACTTATCTCCGTTATAGAGCATTACGGAAACCTTATAGCCGCCTGTATAAGCGTCCGCGATTACATGGTAGTTCGTAACGATGTATCCGTCGCTCGTCACTATGAAGCCGGAACCGGAAACCGCCGATGTTGACTGCATTCCGAAATAGTTTGTATATGTTATGTCCGTTGTAATTCCCACTGCCTGCGCGCAGCCGAGACTGTAAATCTGGGCGCCCGTCAGCGTTTCGCCTGCGGCAACAGGGCTTGCGGTCTGCGTGTTTACAGTCCCGCTCGAATCCGTGATGTTCAGCTTGCTGCCATCCTGAGTTGCCGCAGTCTCGGGAATCTGCGTCGCGACGATAGCTCCGCCGCCTATGCCGCCCAGAATCGCGCAAACGAGACAGGCCGCGATGAATTTGCCCAAGCCGCCGTGTTTTTTCTCTTTAACTCTCTTTGGCGGTTTTTCGGGAGGAGTATAGTAGGTTCTAGGCGTCGACTGCTCTTCGCTTTTCGGCACGAAGTTCGCATCCATATAAGAACGATGGGGAATATCGTCTCTTTTGAATCTGTATTCGGAATTTTGTACGTCAGAAGGAGGATTTCCGTTCTCCCCGCCGTAATTGCTGCTTCCCTGCTCGTACATTGCTTGGACCTCCTTAGTTGCTGTCCGAATTCGGATAGGCTTATTTTGTACTGTGGCAATAGTAGTATTCATTTGTTACATACAAATGAACAAATACAGAAAAAATTATAAACATTTCTTGTAAGAATTATGAAGTCTCCAGACCTTTCACATCTTAGATTTTTGTTTACAAATCGCGCCCTTCACCTTATAATACAGAAAGTAATCATGCACTCGGGAGGGAGACCATTGGAACGCAGTTTTGGCAACATCCTGTCGGAACTCAGGCATTCCAGAGGCCTGAGTCAGCGCAAACTCGCCGCCGACCTGCACATAAGTCAGGCGCTGCTTTCGCATTACGAAAACGGAACGCGCGAGCCCGGGCTCCCCTTTGTCTGCCGCGTCTGTGATTATTTCAGCGTATCCGCGGATTTTATACTCGGCAGGAGCGATGACGAGAATTCCGGCTGCTGCGCTGCCGCCGCCGTTACCGAACTCACGCGGGCGCTTTCCGAAGCAGGCGACACGGATGTCAGAAAAGCGGCCCTAGACTATGTGGACGGTGCCGCCAGAAAGATGACAGCTTACCTCACCTATCACGATGATCTGCTCCTGGCCGAAGAGGCGGCGGCAATGAGTGAAGCTGAACTCAGGGTAGTCCGCCTATGCTCCCATAAGCGCGATTTATAACAGAATATAACGTTTTTCCCTCGATGTAAATATATTTAATACAAATTTCCGTCCTTGGAGTGACAATATGACAGATCAGAACAAAATCAGGAATTTTTCGATAATCGCCCATATCGACCACGGCAAATCGACGCTTGCCGACCGTCTTCTCGAAAAGTGCGGAGCTGTGGACAGCCGCGAAGTGACCCCGCAGATGCTCGATAATATGGAGCTTGAGCGTGAGCGCGGCATCACTATCAAGGCACGCGCCGTGGGGCTGTCTTATAAGGCACAGGACGGCGATACCTATACGCTCAACCTCATCGATACTCCTGGACATGTGGACTTCAACTACGAAGTCTCGCGCTCGCTTGCCGCCTGCGAAGGAGCGCTTCTCGTTGTCGATGCAAGCCAGGGCATTGAGGCGCAGACGCTTGCAAACACCTATCTTGCAATCGAGCATAATCTCGAAGTATTGCCCGTAATCAACAAGATCGATCTGCCGAGTGCAGATCCCCTGCGCACAAAGACGGAGATTGAGGATATAATCGGCATACCCGCACTCGATGCTCCGGAAATAAGCGCAAAAAACGGTGTCAATATTGACGCCGTGCTTGAGGAAATCGTGAAAAAAGTCCCCGCGCCGAAGGGCGACCCGAACGCTCCCCTGCGCGCGCTCATCTTCGACAGCCAGTACGACAGCTACCGCGGCGTGATCGTGCTGATGCGTATTGTGGACGGCATAATCAAGCGCGACATGAACATTCAAATGATGGCCTCCGGCGCGAAATATAAGGTTGTTGATGTCGGCCATTTGCGTCCCTTCGGTCTTGACCCCTGCGAGGAGCTTTCCGCCGGCGACGTCGGTTATTTCACGGCGAGCATTAAGACCGTCTCCGATACTCAGGTCGGCGACACTGTTACCGGCTCAGATAATCCGGCGAAGGAACCGATGCCCGGCTACCGTCCCGCGCAGCCCATGGTCTTTTCGGGTATTTATCCTGCGGACGGAGCTAAATATCCGGACCTGCGCGACGCTCTCGAAAAGCTCAAGCTCAACGATGCCGCCCTGCAATATGAGCCTGAATCCTCGGCTGCGCTCGGCTTCGGCTTCCGCTGCGGCTTCCTTGGTCTCCTTCACATGGAAATTATACAGGAGCGTCTCGAGCGCGAATACAACCTAGACCTCATAACGACCGCACCGAGCGTCATCTATCATGTCCTTAAAACCGACGGTGAGATGCTCATCGTCGATAACCCCCTCAACTACCCCGATCCGGTCAATATCGAGCATGCCGAGGAGCCTTTCGTCAGCGCCTCGATCATAACGCCGCCCGAATACGTCGGCAATATAATGGAGCTGTGTCAGGACCGGCGCGGCGAGTACAAGAACATGACCTATCTTGACGAATCCCGCATCGAACTGCACTATGACATGCCGCTTAACGAAATCATTTACGACTTCTTTGACGCGCTTAAGGCGCGTACGCGCGGCTATGCCTCATTGGATTACGAGCTCTCCGGCTACCGTGAGAGCAGCCTTGTAAAGCTCGACGTGCTTCTGAACGGCGAAGTAATTGATGCGCTGAGCTTCATCGTCCATAAGGACAAGGCCTACCCTAGAGCGCGCAAGATAGTTGAAAAACTCAAGGATAATATTCCGCGTCAGCTCTTTGAGGTTCCCGTGCAGGCCGCTATCGGCGGTAAGATAATCGCGCGCGAGACCATCAAGGCCATGCGCAAGGATGTTCTTGCCAAGTGCTACGGCGGCGACATCACAAGAAAAAAGAAGCTTCTTGAAAAGCAGAAGGAAGGCAAAAAGCGAATGCGCTCGCTTGGCTCCGTCTCCGTTCCTCAGGAGGCTTTTATGGCCGTATTGAAGCTGGACGAATAAAGAAGCAGGGCGGGTTAAAATGACCCGCCTTGAATATAATCATTTTAGAAATACGCCCTCAATCAGCAGTTTAATGCCGATACCGATGAGCACCAGCCCTCCCGCTATTCCGGCCGTCCTGCCCGAGCCCTTTGGAAGCTTTGTACAGAGCAGGCCACCCAGAGAGCAGATTATAAACGTCGTGACACCGATTATTACGCAGGGCAGGAAAACACTTGATTCATTAAAGGCAAAGCTGACCCCGACCGCAAGCGCGTCGATGCTCGTTGCAATTGCAAGCACAATCGCCTTAGGATGGCTGAATGCACGAAAAGGCCCTCCGTCATTTTCGCTTTCATCCCTGCCCTTTGCAACGTCGGCAAGCATTTTACCGCCGATAAAAGCAAGCATAAAAAAGCTGATGTAGGGACCTAGCGACATTATCTTCCAGCTTACCGTTCCGGCCAGATAAAAGCCGATAAGCGGCATCAGAGCCTGAAAGCTTCCAAAATATACTGAATGAGTAAGCGCGTTTTTCAGCCTGTTTTTCGGACAGGCAAGTCCCTCACCCACGGTCACGGCGAAAGCATCCGCCGAGAGGCTCGCGCCCAAAAGTATGTCGGTCAATATCTCTTCAAGCATCGGTTTCCTCCAAGTATAATTGATAAAGGGGATCGTTATGGAACACGAAAAATATATGCGTCACGCAATAGTGCAGGCGCAAAGGGCTTTTGACGCAGGCGAGATACCGGTCGGCTGCGTGATCGTCGATAAGGACGGCAGAATTATCGGACGCGGCCAGAACACCCGAGAGCGTACCCGCTCGGCTCTCGGTCACGCGGAACTCGCGGCAATAGACGAAGCCTGCCGCGCGACGGGTGACTGGCGGCTTGAGGGCTGTACGCTGTATGTGACGCTCGAGCCCTGTCCGATGTGCACGGGAGCGATAATAAACGCCCGCATACCCTGCGTCGTTTTCGGCGCGAGGGAAGAGAATTTCGGCTCCTGCGGCAGCGTTATAGATCTTTTTTCCGAGCGTTACGGACATCATCCCGCGGTCTATGCAGGCGTACTCGAAAACGAGTGTACCACACTTCTGACGGATTTTTTCAGGAAAATACGGAAATAAAAGAATAAAAAACACCGTTTCCCCGTTTGGGAAACGGTGTTTTTCAGTTAAGGGCTTATTCCTTCGGCGTACCGTCCGCGCTGAAAAGCGGCAGCGGTGCAAGATAGATAACATCGTCACGATTCTGTGCGTCACCTTCGGCGAGGATAAACATGCGCCCGGCAATGGTGGCGCCCGCCTTTTCTACAAGCTCTTCAACAGCCTTGAGAGATTCGCCAGTGGATATTACGTCGTCTACGATGAGGATGCGTTTTCCGCGCATCAGCTCGGCATCCGCCTTGTCAAGAACCAGCTTCTGCACCTTCTCCGTGGTGATGGATTTTACCTCCACCTCGAATACGCCCGTCATATACAGCTTAGGGGATTTGCGGGCAAGAAAATATTTGTTGCTTCCGCTCTGACGCGCCATTTCGTAGAGAAGCGGTATGCTCTTTGCCTCCGGAGCGATTATGTAGTCGTATTCCGGGGCCCTTTTCAAAAGCTCGGCCGCACAGTGGACAGTAAGCTCCACATCACCGAATATAACAAATGCACCGATGTAAACATCGTCGGAAACGCGGCAGATAGGCAGCTCGCGCTTTAAGCCGGCAATGTCTATCTCATAGGTAAGCATTAAGCATCCTCCTAAATTGTTTTTCTGCAGAGACTTATTTAGTTCTGAACAACGGTATCAATTATACATTCATTTTATAAAAAATCAATACGAATGAGGTTAACGCCGAACGTTTTTCCTGTCAACATTATTTTCTGTGATAATCAACACAGACTGGCAGCCCCGTAAGGTATCTTCTCACCATGTCGAGCGCGCAGTTCGAAGCCAGCGTCCTGACCCTTGCCCTGCCGAAGCCGGAATTAAGCTGATTGACATAGATGCCGCTTTCGGTTGCAAGCGCTGCAAACACAGTTCCTACAGGGTTCACGCCGTCGCCTTCAGGCCCCGCGAGCCCCGTCGTTGCTACGGCGAGAGACGATTTGAAAAGTTCTCTTGCCCGTTTCGCCATCTCGGAAGCGACCTCGGCGCTGATAACGCCGTATTTTTCTATCAATTCAGCGGGAATACCCAGAACATCTATTTTACTCTCCGTCGCATATGTCACCACTCCGCCCATGAAGACCTTCGACGAGCCGCGCAGGTCGGTCATGCGCTTCGCAATGAAGCCGCCGGTGCAGCTTTCCGCAGTGCTCAAAGTCATGTTCTTCTCGCTTAGAAGCTCTAAATCTACCTGCTCCAAGCTCGCAACGTCAATACCGTAGATAATGTCGCCCAGAACGGAGCGGACCTTTTCGATGACGGGCTTCGTCATCTCCTCAGCTTCCTCCAAGGCCTTCGCTTTAGCGGTAACGCGCAGCATGACCTCGCCCTCCTTGGCATAAGGGGCAAGCGTAGGGTTTTGAAGCTCGTTCATCATATCGCGCAGCTTAGCTTCGACCGCGCTCTCGCCGCTGCCGACGATGTTCAAATTATGGGACAGAATGACCTCGTCCGAAAGCGCACGGAGATAGGGCATTGCACAGGCCTTGAACATCGCGTTGCACTCGCGCGGAGGCCCGGGCAGCATAACGACGTGCACACCCTTGGCTTTAAAGGCGCAGCCGGGCGCAGTTCCCCATTCATTGTGGAAAACCGTGCAGCCGGCGGGCAGATATGCCTGCTGGAGATTGTTCTCGGTCATATAGTCCACGCCGATGACTTCCTTGAAATAGCGCTTCATCTCCTCGGCAAGCTCCTCATGGAAGACCATCTCAAGGTCAAACGCCTTTGCCAGAACCTGCTTTGTAAGGTCGTCGCAGGTGGGGCCGAGGCCTCCGGTTGTTATAATAATATCAGCCCTCGAACGCGCGATATCAACTGCCTTCGCAAGCCTTTCAGGGTTGTCGCCCACAACTGTGTGATAAAAAACGTTGATGCCAAGCTCCGAGAGATATATGGAAATATCCCGTGCGTCCGTATTGGTTGTGTTGCCAAGCAGAAGCTCCGTCCCGACAGACAGTATCTCGGCATTTAGAGTATCCTTCATAAAACCCTTCCTTTCTGGTTTATGGCACGGGCTGCGTGTCTGTTATATGTCGAACCTCACGGTTTTTTTGTTTTGCATTGCTTCGTCCACAAGTGCCTGAACATCAAGAGCACGCTCAACCTCCAGCACATCCTCAAGCTTCGGCTTCGTCCTCGGGTGCCGCGGGGTGAACACCGTGCAGCAGTCCTCATATGGCAGTATTGATGTCTCGAAAGTTCCTATCCTGCGGGCTATCTGTACGATGTCCGTCTTGTCCATGCCTATAAGAGGGCGCAGGACCGGCAGGGATACGCACTCCTCCGTAACGCGGAGAGCCTCCATGGTCTGGCTTGCGACCTGACCGAGATTTTCACCCGTTACGAGCGCCTTGCAGCCGTTCTGTATCGCGATCTCCTCTGAGATGCGCATCATGAAGCGGCGCATTATAAGCGTAAAATACTCC
>JAJUHD010000080.1 GCA_029268085.1 Bacillota bacterium
AAACAGCGTAACAATTAAGGGCAGGAAGCTGAGTACGCTTCCGACACCCGCGAAGATTCCGTCAATAATCAGGCTGTGTACGACGGGGTTTATGCCATAGGCAGTCAGCCCTTTGTCAACAAGATTTGTCAGAGCATCGATTCCCAGAGACAGCCAATCGGAAAGCGCGCTGCCGATGACGTTGAACGTGAGCCAAAAAGTTAGAAACATCACCCCGAAAAACACTGGGAGCGCGGTATATTTGCCGGTCAGGATTCTGTCAAGCTTTAAACTCCGGCGGTGTTCTCTGCTCTCGTGACATTTTACTACCGCCGCTGCAACAACGCCTTCAATAAACGAGTAGCGCATATCAGCCAGCGCTTCGTTTCGGTCAAAGCCGGTTTCATTTTCCATCTCCACGACGCTGTGCTCAATAAGCTCGAGTTCATTTTGGTCAAGCCCCAGACGCTCGGCGAAAGTACTGTCTCCTTCAATCAGCTTTGTTGCGCAGAAACGCGCGGACACTCCGGCCCTTTGCGCGTGGTCTTCAATTACATGCGCCACGGAATGAATACAACGGTGCACCGCGCCCTCGGGACAGAAATCCATAACGGATGGATAAATCTTGTTCTTTGCCACAGAAACTATCTGATTAACCAGCTCGGAAACGCCCTCACCCTTGACCGCGCTGATGGGTACCACAGGGATTCCGAGCTTTTCCGACATTATTTTGATATTAATTGTTCCCCCGTTGGAACGGACCTCGTCCATCATATTGAGCGCAAGCACCATAGGAATATGCAGCTCCAGCAGCTGAAGCGTCAGATACAAGTTGCGCTCGATATTCGTTGCATCAACTATATTGATGATACCGTCCGGCTTTCCGTCAAGAATAAAGTCCCGGGATACAACCTCCTCGCTGGAATAGGGGCGAATAGAATAAATACCGGGCAGGTCCACAACGGAGACATTTTTTGCCCCGCGGATTTCACCGGTTTTCTGTTCTACAGTAACACCGGGAAAATTGCCGACATGCTGGTTAGAGCCTGTAAGCGCATTAAACAGCGTTGTCTTTCCGCAGTTCTGGTTTCCGGCCAACGCCAGGATCATTTTTCATCGCCTCCTTCTTCGATGTCAATATTCTTTGCGTCATCAACTCGAAGTGTCAACTCATAACCTCGTATGCAGATCTCAATAGGATCTCCCATCGGTGCTATTTTCCGCATAGTTACCTTTGTGCGCGGTATGAGCCCCATATCCAGAAAATGAAGACGAAGCGCACCTTTTCCTCCGACAAATTTAATTGTCGCCGTCTTCCCAACGCCAAGCTGATCGAGAGTCATAAATAAGCTCCTTTCCGTAAGTTAGGCGTTCCTAACTACTTATAAGTTAGCACCGCCTAACTCATTTGTCAATAGGCGTTTTGCTTTAATTTCAGGTTGCCCGTCCATGTCTCTTTGTGATATACTTAAAATAGCCAGACCAATCGAGCTTGAAAGGAGTACACGAATGATTATTCATGAAGCAGCCGAGATGTACCTTGAAACTATATTAATTCTTGCACAAAGGCTCGGACGGGTTCGGTCTGTTGATATTGCAAACGAAATGTGCTATTCAAAGCCCACTGTCAGCGAACAAATGAAAAAGTTTCGCGAAAACGGCTATATAGTGATAGACGGCGAAGGAAACATAACTTTGACAGACACGGGGCGAGAGATTGCCGAACGTACTCTTGAACGGCATAATGTAATAACAAAGATATTAATTGCCATAGGAGTCGACGAGGAAACCGCTTGTCAGGATGCCTGCCGGATCGAGCATTATATAAGCCAGAAAACCTTTGACTGTATGAAAGAATATTTTGAAAAAATCAACCCCGCATAAACACAAGGTTTATGCGGGGTTGCTGCCGCCAGCTGATTTCGAGGGATGCAAAACAAGGTTTATCTTATTTTCATATGTAAGAGGGGATTTACTCCCCTCCTTGCAGAACCGGGAAAACTTACATCAAGCCTTAAACCATTACTTTTCGCTCATGTTCCGTTCAGCCATTTCAATGGCCTTCTTCACAATATTACCGCAGTCTTTGGATGATACTTCGCCCCAACCCTTGGATTGGACTATATCGAAAACCCCAAGCTCCTTGGCAATTTCGGCTTTCAGGTTTTCAGACATTATGCTTTTACGAGCACTCATGTTAGTTCCCCCTAAAGAATTTCTTTATGGTACCTTTCTCTGTCTGCAAATGCTTTGCATAATACAAAGCATTATTTAGTTTCAATTGAAAAGTATCGTTTATACAAGGGAATTTTTAAGCCTAAGGTTCTTCCTGATGTAAAAACTCTCATATCCATATTTTGTATTTTAATATTAAGACTGATATTCAAATTCGAGATCATAGATAGAGACAACATCGCCGTCTTTAACGCCCATGGCCTCCATTTTTTCGAAAATACCGGCCTCGCGCATAATGCGGTCGAAATACATTCGGGATTCGTAATCCGAAAAATTGACAGTCGCCACGAGCTTTTCGAGCCACGCCCCCTCGACGATCCACACATCGTCGTACCGTTCTATGGTAACGGACTCGGAAGTATCTATAACAGGCTCCGGTGCAACATAGTCCGCTTCAAAGACCCTGATCGGTGGAAGGCTCCTCAGCTTTTCGGCCGCCGCTTTAACAAGTTCCTGCGTTCCAGTATGCGTCGCGGCAGAAATTTCAAAAAAGTCGTAGCCCAGCTCCGTTACATATTCGCGAAATTCGTTAAGCAGCCCGCTGCCTTCCGGCAGAAGGTCCGTTTTGTTTGCCACGACAATCTGCGGCCTTTCCGCGAGCTCAGGGCTGTATTCCTTGAGTTCGTTGTTGATAGCCTCAAAATCCTCTATCGGGTCGCGGCCCTCGCTGCCCGACACATCCACGAGATGAATTAGCAGCCGGCAGCGGTCGATATGGCGGAGGAAATCGTGACCCAATCCCGCGCCCTCGCTTGCACCCTCAATTATACCCGGAATATCCGCCATAACAAAGGATACTCCCTCCGAAACATAGACTACGCCCAGATTCGGATAAAGCGTCGTAAAATGATAATTCGCGATCTTCGGGTGCGCCTTTGACACTACGGAAAGCAGCGTGGACTTTCCGACATTCGGAAAGCCGACGAGACCGACGTCCGCCAAAAGCTTCAATTCAAGCACGACCTCGCGGACTTCTCCTGCTGTTCCCGGCTTCGCGAAACGAGGTACCTGACGTGTCGGCGAAGCAAAGTGCTGGTTGCCCCAGCCGCCTCTGCCGCCCTTTGCCAGAACGAAGGGCTGCGCATCGGACATGTCTTTTATAATTGCGCCAGATTCCTTATCCCTGATAAGAGTACCCCGCGGGACCTTTATAATGACATCCTTGCCGTCCCTGCCCTTCATGTTTGCGCCTGAACCGTTAATACCGTTTTCAGCTACATACTTGCGCTTATAACGGAAGTCCATCAGCGTCGACATGTTGTCGTCCGCGACAACAATTATATTGCCGCCGCGGCCTCCGTCGCCGCCGTCCGGTCCGCCGGCCGGAACATATTTTTCTCTGTGAAATGCAACCGCACCGTCGCCGCCCTTTCCGGCTTTAACGGTTATGGTCGCCTTATCAATAAACATACAACCCCTCCATACGATTAAACGCGCATCTTGTCTTAAGCCATAACTGCTTCAGCAATAGTTTAAGGTATAATTTTACCCAGTTTCCCAGCATGAGACCAGACTAAAATCAAATATTGACCCCTTCGCGGTTAATATTCCCTTCTGCCCGCAGGAAATTCATGGATATAATTTGGCCGATAAAAAACGGGCGGGCGTTTACGCCCACCCGTTAAAGGTTACTGTGCCAGTTCTTCGTAAACAGAGACCTTTTTACGGTCCTTATCAAGACGCTCAAACTTAACTATTCCGTCCTTAAGGGCGAAAAGCGTGTCGTCACCGCCTTTACCAACATTGGTGCCGGGGTGAATCTTCGTTCCGCGCTGTCTGACAAGGATGTTGCCGGCGAGCACGAACTGACCGTCAGCTCTCTTAGGTCCAAGGCGCTTAGACTCGCTGTCGCGGCCGTTTTTAGTCGAACCCATTCCTTTTTTATGTGCCATGCTTTACACCTCCAAGTGTCAAATTTCTGCGGAACTAAGCGGTGATTGTACCGATTCGTACCTGAGTATAGGGCTGTCTGTGGCCCTTAGTCAAGCGATAACCTTTTTTAGGTTTCATCTTGAACACACGGACCTTTTTGAACTTGCCGTTCTTGACAACGCTTGCAGTAACGGTTGCGCCCGCTATGACGGGGGAACCGAAAGTGCTGCCGGCCTCATCTATAACGGCCAATACGCGGTCGAAAGTAACGGTATCGCCGCCTTCAACGTTCAGCTTCTCAATGAAGAGAACATCGCCCTCGGCAACACGGTATTGCTTACCGCCTGTTTCAATTATAGCGTGCTTCATTAACTCTATGCACCTGCCTCTCTCGGAGTCTCGCTCTATGGGCGGAAACCGAAGTTTCACTTGTAAGCCCTCTCAATGCGGCTTTGTTAGTCTATCATGCAAGACAAGAGTTGTCAAGAAAAATACTATATTTTTATTGCATGTCAACGACAAAGCGCATAATATTACAGCGCTTTTCCAACGATCACGCAAAAAAAGCGCTGCAATACTCTCCTCATTCTCTCCCAAACGGGCCGAAGGTCAATCCTCCGGTGTTCCGTAAAGCTTTTTGATTTCGTTCAGATCGCGCTTCCCAACGGCATTTTTGGGCACACTGTCAACAAAGGTGACATATTTGGGAACCTTGATGCTCGAAAGCTCCGATTTGACAACCTTTATAATATCCTCACGCGTTACGTTGATACCGGGAGCACGAACTACCAGTACTCGGCCGACTTCACCCCATTTCGGATCGGGCACGCCGACGATACAGGCCTCCAACACGCCTGGAACAAGCATTATAACATCTTCGATTTCCTGCGGAAATATGTTTTCTCCGCCGGATATGAACATATTTTTCTTTCTCCCGCTGATGTAGCAGTAACCGTCCTCATCAAGATACCCCATGTCGCCAGTGTGGACCCATCCGTCATGCATGATTGCCTTAGTCGCTTCAGGGTTGTTCCAATAGCCGGAAAACAGCAGTTTTCCGCCGAAAACCAGCTCGCCGCGCTCGCCTCTCGGCACGTCGTTGCCCTCATCATCAACAAAACGCACCTGATTAAATGGCGCGGGGATGCCGCAGGAATTCCATTTCGCGCGGACATCGTCTATATCGATCAGGCCGACAGGGTGACACATATTATTGGGCCCGACCTCAGTCATACCGTAAGCGTTGACTATTTTTACGCCCTTTGCCCAGTAAAGCTCAAGCAGTTCCCTGCCTGTAGGAGCCGCACCGGTAACAAGGCAGCGGTAGCAGGAAAAATCGGTTTCAGCAAAATCTGGCTGCATAGCCATTGCCTTATACATCGTTTCAACGGAAATTCCCACCGTCGGCCTTTCCTCTCTAATAGCCTGCAGCACTTTGGAAGGGTTAAATCCTCTCATTAGAATAATCCTGCCGCCGATAGACAACAACGGAAGTGTAAATACATTCCAGCCTGCAGTGTGGAACAGGGGAAGCGTCAATATTGCGGTGTCGCTTTCGGTAAGCTGAAATCCCATAGAGTCTGCGATCGAATTATAGAAAAGCGAACGGAAGGAGATCATCGCCGCCTTCGGCGTGCCGGTCGTTCCGCCCGTATGTATAAGCATCTGGATGTCCTCATAGTCTAGCCCCGGATTTACCGGCTCGCTGAAGTCCTCATTGTCCATTATGTCGGCATAGCAGTAGGTGTCACCGTCACAGGGTTCGTCAAGGCAGATAAATTCCTGCTTAAAACCGGCATCTCGCAGGGCATAAATCGTAAACGCAAATTCGCCTGAATAAAAAATGACCTTCGGATCTTCGTTTTCGATGAGTGAAAACAGCTCCTTCTCGCGGAGAAGGCAATTGTATGTGGTTATAATTATACCTGTTTTGAATGTTGCGTAATAAGCGTCAAAAAAAGCTACGGAGTTTGTTGCGCAAAAGCCGATACGGTCCCCCTTCTTCAGTCCGAGCTTCTCCACCAGAAACCATGCCAATTTGTCCGAACGCTTGTCCATATCGGAATACGTATAGCGCTTTCCTGTATCGTAATCGTAAATTGCCTCGTGTTTACCGGAAAAACGCACCCGATATTTGCCCATATTAAACAATGTTTCAGAATCGTACATTCCAGTCTCCCCCTATGCCCCTCACATCATAAAAAGCAGCCAGTGTTGTTGTATTTTTAGCCACTTTCGAAAAAAATCTCATCTTCCCATACGTCAAAACAGGGCATTTATTACAACATCACACAAGCATTTTATAACTCATTCACAAATAAATCAACAGAAAAAACGGGTCAAAAGTCAATATATGTCTGTTTAGATATAGATTTAGTGGTATGAATAATACCGATAAACAAATTTTGTCTAATACACCGAAAAAGTTTAGACACATTTTAAATTTAGTTTACATAATAACAGGGAGCCTATTCGGCTCCCTGTTATTATGTATGGTCACGCATGTCCCAAGTATCGCTCAAAAATCCACATATAGGCAACCGCAAAGGCTTCCCTGATGAAATAATTAGTCCTCAGAACCGGATATGCCGTATGTGCAGCAACGCCGGCAGCATCCGCGCCAAGCTGTTTAGCGTAATATTTAGCGCGGTAGATGTGGTATTCCCCGGACAGTACCGCCACCCTGCCCGTCGTGTCGCCCCCGTATTTGCGGATAATTTCAAGCGAGTTTTTGAGGTTTTCGTATGTAGATGTAGACTTATCCTCCATGATTATTCTGTTATTCGAAATTCCGTTTTCAACAAGCCAGCGGCGCATACACTCAGCCTCTGAGATGCTCTCTCCCGCTCCCTGTCCGCCCGAAACTATCGCAGTTGTCTCAGGATTTGAGTCAAGAAACTGCTTTGCAGCCTGCAGTCTCTCAAGAAGCGAAAGCGACGGCTCCGTGCCGTTGACGCCTGCGCCGAGTACAATCAGGTAGGGGGCTTCCGCATCCTTATCCGTATGCGCGGAGCTTATTACAAACACCTCGATCACAGCAAAGAACGCAAGCCCGAGGCAGACAAGCGATGTGAGGGCTGTCCTTATTATTCTTGCGCTCTTCGCGTTCTTTCTGCCGTAAACCGAGATCAGCCTGTAAAGCGCAATCAGTATCGCTATCGCAAGCAGCGAAAGGGCAAGCGTTATGTAGCCTATCACCGCGAAAGCAAAGCAGCCCGATGCAATCAGCAGGACGGCCTCGACAATCCAGAATACTGCGTTTCTATGCTTTTTTAATTTCTCGATCATGTTGCAATCCTTTCAGCCGGAGCTGCTTTGCTCAGAAAGCTCCTCCCACTTCTCATAGAGCGCGTCCAGTTCGTTCTGAGTTTCCGCCTTTTGAACGTCAAGCTCCATAAGCTTTTGGAAATCCGAGGAGTTTTCTTCGCATAGCTGCTCGATTTCTTTTAGTCTGCTCTCCAGCTTTTCAATGTCCCGCTCCGTTTTCTGGAGCTGCTTCTCGTTGTAAGCCGAAGGATTCTTTTTAAACGCTTTGTTCATGTCCTCTTTGACGTTCAATTTTGGCAAAAAGTTCTGTTTTTGTTCGCTCTGACGCTTGATGAATTCACGGTATTCGTCGAAGCCGCCGCGGAAATCGGTTATCGACCCGTTCTCAAGTGCCCATATCCGAGTAGCAAAGCGCTCGATGAAGTAGCGGTCGTGCGAAACAAAAAGCAGCGCTTCGTTGTAGTCGTCAACAGCTTCCTCGATCCACTCACGGCTCTGAATGTCCAGATGGTTAGTCGGCTCGTCCAGTATTAGGAAGTTGGTATCGTTTCGCATCAGCATACAGAGCCGCAAACGGCTCTGCTCTCCGCCGGACAACGCCGATACGGGCTTAAAAACGTCCTCGCCCGAGAAACGGAAGCTGCCAAGCCTGTCGCGAGCGGTCTGTGGCGTGCATTTTTCGGAATAGAGCATTGTATCAAGCAAATTCCGGTTTGGATACTCGAACTTTATAATCTGCGGCAAGTACGCAATTTTTACGGATGGACCGCGGCGCACCATACCGGTATCGGGCATTTCTTCGCCCATAATGAGCTTAATAAGCGTCGATTTACCCGTTCCGTTGTCGCCTATGAGCGCTATGCGCTCGCCGCCCTCGATGATAAGCTCAAGGTTTGAAAACAGCCTTCTATCTCCGAAAGATTTTGAAACGCCGTCGATAACCAGAACCTCATTGCCCGTAAATTCACGCTGTGCAAACCGCATCTTCATTACTTTCTCAGCTTTGGGCCTGTCAGTCTGTCTGAGCTTTTCCATTCGTTTTTCAATCGAAAACGCACGCTTATGGAGCTTGTCGTTCCCCAAAAAAGCCCAAAGGTGCAGTTTGTCCGCCGCTTCGGAAAGCTGGGCGAGCTTTGCCTGCTCCTTTTCGTATTTTTTGAGTTGTTCCTCATAACGCCGCTGCTTTTCGTCGACGTAAAAGCTATAGTTGCCGCTGTAGAATTCGGCCTTGCCGTCCCTGATCTCGATAGTGCGAGTGACTACGCGGTCAAGGAAATAGCGGTCGTGTGATATTGCGAGAACTGTCCCTCGGAATTTTAGCAGGTAGTCCTCCAGCCATTCAGTCGCTCTGAGGTCGAGGTGGTTCGTCGGCTCGTCGAGAAGCAGAATATCCGTATCCTCGAGAATGAGACGAGCAAGGTTTACGCGAGTCTTTTCCCCGCCCGAAAGCTCCGAAAAAAGCTGCGTGCGCATCGCCTCAGAAATTTCAAGCCCGTTTGCGACCCTATTGCGCTCGATATCAGCGTTGTAGCCGCCAAGGCGCTCATATTCTGCAGCAGCCTTGTCGTACTCCCGCAATAACTCTTGCGAAACGTCGCCAGTCATCTTTGATGCCAGCTCCGACATTCTTGCCTCGAGCTTAAATATCCTCTCATGCGCCGTTTTTAAAACGTCTTCGACAGTATAACTCTCGGGATAAACTGGTATCTGCGATATCAGACCCATCCGTCTGCCCGCGGTAACGATGACTCTGCCTTCATCCGGATGCACTTCGCCCGTCATTATGCGAAAAAGCGTTGTCTTGCCCGCGCCATTTTTGCCGAGTATACCGACGCGCTCTCCGCAGCCGACCTCGAAGCTGAGGCCGTCCAACACATTCTTGTCCTGTTCAAAGGCTTTAACCAAGCCCTGTATAGATATTTCTGACATTTTTAAACTCCTATTAAACGAAAAAACGGGTGTGCCAAATAGCCCCACCCGATCAAGTGTCTTGTGAGGTTGATTATTATGAATTTCCGACAGCCGCCTGAAGGACGGCGTTTGCAACTGGGCCCGCGTTGGCAAGGCCTCCGCCGCCCCTTTCGATTATGACCGTAAAGGCGAGCGGATTTTCCGCATCGTCAAGGAAGCCGACGAACCAAGCGTTGGATGTGCCGTCGCCAAGCTCCGCCGTACCTGTTTTCGCACAAATTTTAAGATTCGGGAACGTGCCCTGACCATAGGCATAGGCCACGTTATAGCTCATAAGCTCCTGAATCTTCTGGGCCGTATCTGTCGCCATAAGGCGATTTGAGGAAGAGTGTGCGTTTTTAAGTATTACAGGCTCCTTTGCGACTCCGTCGTTCGCAATCGCGGAAACAAATCTGAGCATGGCAATCGGAGAGATCAGGTCATTGTATTGGCCGATCCCCATCCAGCTCAGGTTGCTGGTGCCCGCTTCTCCCTTGTCGATGCTGCCTGCGGCGGTATCGATGCCGCTGACGGAAAGGCTCTTGAGAAAGCCGTATTTATCGGCATAATTATAGATCGTATCTGCTCCTAGCTCCTGTGAAATCTCCGAAAAGGCGCTATTGCACGAATTAGCAAGCGCCTGCTCGATGGTTTGCTGCCCGTGTGTTCCTGTGCATTTAACAAAATCGCTTCCTATTGTAACTCCGCCCTGGCAGGTGAAAGACCTTGTATAGAGATCTGGAATGTTCTCGATCGCAGCTGCAAGCGTCACGAGCTTAAAGACAGAGCCGGGGGTATAGGTCGCGCCCAAACAGCGGTTCATGTATACGCCTTCATACGCCGGATTGGATATATCGGGCGGATTGTTCGGGTCATAGGCGGGAGTGCTCACCATGCAAAGTATCTCGCCTGTCTTGTAGTTAGAAACGAGTACCGCGCCTCTTCTTCCCGCGAGCGCCTGATAAGCAACGGCGTTGAGCGACGAATCTATTGAGAGCTTGACCTTCCCTCCGTTTCCGGAGACGCTAGCCACACCGTTGAAGAAGTCGTATCCCGCAAGTTTGGAACTGAAAACGCTTATCGCGCCGGTTCCCACATTACCTGAAAAATCACCGACGGCATGAAAGCATGACTTGCGGACGGTCTCATCATCCGCATAGGAGAAAACACCGTTTTCCGCATGCGCAAGTACGACGCCGTTTCTGTCCGTAACCGTTCCGGTGTCGAGAACGCCGTCGTTATATACGCTCTGGTTGGCGCGAAGCATGGTCCAGTCTTTCCCGTCAGCATAAAGGCGTACGGCAAAGACGCAAAGGCCAAATACCAAGCCAAAAGCGATAAGCATTGCGAAATAGGCTCTGTTCTTGATTTTTTTCATGCGCCGCGCCTCCCTTTCTCGCTGCTTCTGTCAAAGAGGTCGCGTGTATTGTTTTCATCTTCACTGTCCTCGTCGTAATCCTCCTCGTCCTCGCGAGCAGAAAACTCGTTCCAATCGTGCATTTTCGAGGGGTCCTTAATAATAAAGCTTGCGCTCTTGCGCGTATCGGTCGCCTTGATGAACGCCA
>JAJUHD010000081.1 GCA_029268085.1 Bacillota bacterium
AGCGAAGGCTCTGGTGGATGCCTCCAGAAGCAAGGGGCTTTACGCAGAACTTATTGACTGTGCGGCGCAGACTAAAAGCGTTTCGGCCTTTGTGAACCTCGCGGCATCGAAGCTTGGCAATTCCATAGTTTTGCTTGACCGCGACTACAAGGTGCTGGCCTTTTCAAACATTTATCCGATCGACGATCCGCTTTGGGAGCAGAACATCAGGCAGGGTTACTGCAGCTACGAATTCATCAGCGCGGTCAACAACATGGAGATAATCAAAAACGCGCCCAACACTACCGAACCCATCGTCGTGACCTGCTACGCTTCTCCCCTGCGCAAGCTCTCAAGCAAAATCTTCAACAACGGACATTTAATCGGCTTCGTTGTAATGCTTGAAAACGAAAACGCGCTCTCGCCTCAGCATTTCGAGATGCTTCGCATCGTGTCCGCCGCCGCCGGCGATGTCATCGCAAGGTTTGCGCCCTATCTTCTGCCGGACAGCACGCAGTACCAGCGCCTGCTCTATGAAATGCTCATCGGTGCGCCTCCGGATAAGCTCGCACCTTATATCGCAAAGCTGAGCTTTCCCGAATATATGTGCGCGCTGCGCATCAGTCAGTCGCGCGATCTCGGGCAGAAACATTTGAAGGAACATCTGGCGGAAAAGCTGAAGGCGCTGCTGCCGGGTACGCAGCTCGCCTTCCATGAAAACGGTATTGCCGCCCTTGTCCCCTCCGCAGAAGCTTCGGGGCTGACGAAGGAGCAGATTTCAATCCTCGGCGGCTTCTCCGAATCCGAAGCCGTTTTTGTCGGCGTCAGCAACACCTTCTATAAAATTGAGGACTTTGCGCACTGCTATTCTCAGGCCCGCCGCGCGCTTGAGCTTGATAAACGCCTGCGCTTCGGCAACAGCGTCTGCCGTTATATGGATTATGTATTTTTCGATCTGCTAGGCGCCGTCGAAAAGCAGGACAGGCTCTCTTCTTTCTGCCACCCCGCATTATCGCGGCTTCGCGGATATGACAGTGAGAACAACACCGAGCTTTTCCGAACGCTTGATACTTATCTCTCCTGCGATTGCAGTATAAAACTCAGCTCGGAAAAGCTTTTCATACACAGGAACTCGCTGGCCTATCGCCTAAGGCGCATTTTTGAACTTACACAACTCGACTTGAGCGACAGCGGTACGCGTTTTCTTCTGGAGATGTCGTTCAGGATTGCGCAGTATACGGAAGGATGACGATGATGTGGCTGAATCAGGACTTTCCGCCTCATTACGCATCGATTTTAAGTGCTCTTTGCATATTTGTAGTGGCTTTTTTTCTCATATGGTGTATAATAAGAAGTAAACGTAATAACGTTCGAATCAGTAAAACACCTCACGCAATGACGAAGGAGGCTTGTATATGCGTAAAACAAAGATTATCTGTACTCTGGGTCCAGCTACGGACGATATTAAAATCCTTAAAACCTTGGTACAGAGCGGAATGGATGTCGCTCGTTTCAACTTTTCCCACGGTACTCATGAAGAACAGCTTAAAAGGCTAAACGATTTAAAGAAGCTGCGGGAAGAACTCGGCATACCCGTTGCCGCCCTGATGGATACAAAGGGTCCCGAGATACGTCTGGGTCTTTTCGACGGCGGTTCCGCCATGCTGAAAGCCGGCAGCACCTTTACGCTGACGACCGATGAGTGCCTCGGAAGCGCCGAACGCGCGCATATCAGCTACGAGGGGCTTCCCGGCGACGTAAAGCCCGGTGACAGGATTCTTCTCGACGACGGAAAGATTTCTCTGCTTGTGAGGAACGTCACAGGGCATGATATCGTTTGCAGGGTTGAGAACGACGGGCCTGTCTCCGACCGCAAGGGCGTCAACGTCCCCGGCGTCGTCCTAACGATGCCCTTTGTCAGCAAAAAAGACTATGACGATATAATTTTCGCCGCAAAAGAGGGCTTCGACTTTATAGCCGCATCCTTCGTGCGCACGGCCGACGATGTCAAGGAAGTGCGTATGCTCCTCAACTGGAACGGCGGTGAGAAGATCAAGATAATTTCAAAAATCGAATGTTTGCAGGGCCTGCAGAATTTTGACGAAATACTGGCCGTGTCCGACGGCATCATGATCGCGCGCGGCGATCTGGGCGCCGAACTTCCGCTTGAGGAGGTTCCGGTCATCCAGAAACAGCTCATACATAAGGTCTACAAGCGCGGCAAGCCCGTCATAACGGCTACGCAGATGCTTGAGTCCATGATGAGCTATCCCCGTCCTACACGCGCCGAGGCAACCGACGTCGCAAACGCGATATATGACGGCACAAGCGCCATCATGCTCTCCGGCGAGACCGCAGCGGGAAAATATCCGGTCGAAGCGCTCCGCACGATGGTGCGCATCGCAGGAAGGGCCGAGGAGGACATTAATTATGCCGCACGTTTCGCAAGCCTCGAGTTTTCAAGCGGCGGCAATGTGACCCATGCGATTTCTCACGCCGCCTGCACCTCGGCCATCGACCTCGGAGCAAAAGCGGTTGTAGTTTTCACGCTCTCAGGCAGAGCTGCGCAGGAGGTCTCGGCCTTCCGTCCTCCCTGCCGCATCATCGCCTGCGTTACCTCCGAACAGGCATACCGCCAGCTTAACATGTCGTGGGGCGTTACCACCGTAATGGTTAAAAACGAGGAGAGCCTCGACGATCTGTTCGAAATGGGTCTCAAATCGATAGTGGACGCCGGACTTCTCAAGGAAGGCGACATGGTCGTATTGACCGCGGGCGTGCCCATCGGCGTTTCAGGTTCGACGAACTTTATCAAGGTCACGCACGTTTAAAACTAATTTCATCAGGAGAACCACATGGGCGAATTTCATGTCGTAAGCGAATATACCCCCTCGGGCGATCAGCCGGAGGCTATCGAAGCTCTCGTTCGCGGAATTGAGCTCGGGTTCGAGGACCAGACCCTTCTTGGCGTAACGGGCAGCGGAAAGACCTTCACAATGGCAAAGGTCATCGAAAAGCTCCAGAGACCGACGCTCGTTCTTGCCCACAACAAGACCCTCGCCGCCCAGCTCTGCGCGGAATTCAAGGAATTCTTCCCTGACAACGCGGTGGAATATTTTGTTTCATACTACGATTACTATCAGCCCGAGGCCTATATCCCGCACACGGACACCTTCATTGAAAAGGACAGCTCGATCAACGACGAGATAGAGCGTCTCCGCCACAGCGCGACCTCGTCGCTTTTCGAGCGGCGCGATGTCATCGTGGTTTCCTCCGTCTCGTGCATCTACGGGTTGGGTGACCCGATAGACTACGCAAGCATGGTCATCTCTCTGCGTCAGGGGCAGGAGCGCGACAGGGACGAGCTTCTTCGGAAGCTCATCGATATCCGCTACGAGCGGAACGACATCGCCTTCGAGCGCAATATGTTCAGAGTCCGCGGAGACACTGTGGAAATCTATCCCGCATATTCCTATGACACGGCTATACGCGTCGAGTTCTTCGGTAACGAAATCGACAGGATCAGCGAGATAAACGTCGTGACCGGAGCGGCAAAACGCAAGCTCTCGCACGTCGCGATCTATCCCGCTTCTCACTATGTCACTACCAAGGAAAAAATGGCGGAGGCTATTCAGGAGATACGCCGAGAATGCGGCGAGCGCGTAAAATGGTTTGAAGAAAACGGCAAGCTTCTCGAGGCGCAGCGTCTTTCGCAGCGCACGAATTATGATATCGAGATGATGCAGGAGCTGGGCTTCTGCTCCGGCATTGAAAACTATTCGCGCATCATAAGCGGAAGACCCGTCGGAAGCGCTCCGATGACGCTGCTCGACTATTTCCCTAAGGATTTTATACTATTCGTGGACGAAAGCCATGTTACCATACCGCAGGTGCGCGCAATGTACCGCGGCGACAGGGCGAGGAAAGAAACCCTCGTCGAGTACGGTTTCCGCCTGCCCTCGGCGTTTGATAACCGGCCTCTTAAATTTAACGAGTTTCAGCAGCGCATCAAGCAGGCTGTCTATGTCTCCGCGACTCCCGCAGAATATGAGCGCGAACGTTCGGCTCAAATTGTAGAACAGATCATCCGTCCTACAGGACTTCTTGACCCCGAGGTCTCCGTCCGCCCTTCCGAAGGGCAAATCGACGACCTTATCGGGGAGATCAACGCACGCGTCGAAAAGCACGAGCGAACGCTCGTCACGACGCTTACGAAGAAAATGGCGGAGGACCTTACGGCCTATCTCGGCGGCGCGGGCATCAAGTGCCGCTATATGCACCACGATATCGGCGCGATAGAGCGCATGGAAATAATCCGTGACCTGCGCCTCGGCGAGTTCGACGTGCTCATCGGCATTAATCTCCTGCGCGAGGGTCTGGATCTGCCCGAGGTCTCGCTTGTCGCGATACTGGACGCTGACAAGGAAGGCTTCCTCCGGAGCGAAACGAGCCTAATCCAGACAATAGGGCGCGCCGCCCGAAACGCGGAGGGCCTTGTTATCATGTATGCCGACAGTGTTACGCCTTCAATGAAGGCCGCGATAGATGAGACTAATCGCCGCCGTGAAAAGCAGGAGGCCTATAATAAAGCACATGGCATAGTCCCGAAAACCATCGTCAAATCCGTCCGCAACCTGCTGGAGATTTCCGGAGCTGCGGAAGAGGACGATAGAAACGAGCGCGGCATGAAGATGACCGCCTCTGAAAAGCGCATGCTTATCGAAAAGCTCGAAAAGCAGATGAAAGAAGCGGCAAAAATGCTCGAATTCGAATATGCGGCTGAACTGCGCGACAGGCTTATAAAGCTCCGCGGGGAAGCGTGAAAGGAAATCCGTAAATGAAACTGATGATTCTTGACGGCAACAGCATAGTGAACCGTACCTACTACGGCATCCGTATGCTCAACGCGCCCGACGGCACACCCACGAACGGAATCTACGGTTTTCTCACCGTCCTGCGAAAGCTTATCGATGAGGAAAAGCCGCAGGCTGTCTGCGTCGCCTTCGACCTAAAAGCACCAACCTTCCGTCATCAGCAGTTTGAAAATTATAAGGCGCAGCGCAAGCCCATGCCGGAGGATCTTGCCGTCCAGATACCGATACTCAAAGAAATGCTGGATGCAATCGGAATCAAGCGGCTTGAGCTTGAGGGCTATGAGGCGGACGACCTTATCGGAACAGTCAGCCGAATCTGCTCCGATAAGGGCTGGGAATGCGTCATCGTTACCGGTGACAAGGACAGCTTTCAGCTCATTACGGAGACGACCCATGTCCGGCATATCAAGAGCCGCATGGGCAAGACTGAGACTACCGAATACACGCCAGAGGTGTTTTTTGAAGAATACGGCTTCGAGCCGAAAAGAATCATTGACCTTAAAGCTCTCATGGGCGACTCAAGCGACAACATTCCCGGCGTCAGGGGCATCGGCGAGAAGACGGCCATGGAGCTTATCCGCGCCTACGGGACGGTTGAAAAGATATATTCCGATATTGACGCCCTCGATATCAAGGACTCCGTAAAAACAAAGCTTGCCGAGGGCAAGCGGGACGCTGAGATGTCCTATGCCCTCGCTACAATAGATACTAACGCTCCGATAGACTTTTCACCGGAATTTTGCTTGTTTTCCGGCGATTTCGGCGGAGGCTACGCCGTGTTCAGGCGGCTCGGCTTCAACTCCCTCATAGAAAAATGGGGCATTGCCGAAAAGGCAGACACTTCTGCCGCCGTAAAACCGGCTGCACTTCCGGTTATCGATGTGACCGATGCAAACGTTCTCAGCGAACTCTCGGAAAAGCTTCTTAAGCTGCCTTATGTTGCCGTCCTTCCGCTCGATGGAGGACTTGACGGGCTGGAGCTCTGCGACGGGAACACCGTTTATCTGCTCCGCTGGGCAAATCTCGGCGATAAGTATAACGGCTTCTTAAAAGAACTGTTTTCTCAACAAGTTCACAAGATTTCCCACAATAACAAGGACTTTATGGGGCTATTGATGTCGGAAAAGCTCGACTGCGGAGGCTTTGTTTTCGATACGGCGCTCGGAGCCTACCTGCTTGACCCGACAGAAAGCGGCTATGAGCTTCCTCGAATTTCCACAAAATATCTCAGCGAGCCGATCAGCGGCTCTGAAGCGGTATTTGCGCTGTACCCCGTCCTAAAAGCCCGTATTGAAGCGGATGGCATGACGGAGCTTCTCGAAAAGATCGAGCTTCCGCTCTGCGAGGTCATCGCCCACATGGAGCAGGTCGGCTTCGCTGTAGATAAACAGGCGCTGCACGATTTCGGAAAACGGCTTTCTATCGGCATCGACGCACTGCAAAAGGATATATGGGCGCTGGCGGGCGAGGAATTCAACATCAATTCCCCGAAGCAGCTCGGCGAAATACTTTTTGAAAAGCTCATGCTGCCATCTGGCAAAAAGTCAAAGACCGGCTGGTCCACAAATGCGGACGTTCTGGACAAGCTCCGCGGCAAGCACGAGATAATCGGAAAAATACTCGAATACCGCCAGCTTTCTAAGCTGAAATCGACCTACTGCGACGGACTCATCAAGGTCGTCGGCCCTGACGGGCGTATCCACACGAATTTCCAGATGACCGTAACCGCTACGGGAAGGCTTTCCTCCACCGAACCGAACCTCCAGAACATCCCCGTCCGCACCGAGCTTGGCGCGGAGCTTCGCAAGATGTTTGTCGCCTCGCGAGGAAACGTTCTGGTGGACGCGGATTACAGCCAGATCGAGCTTCGGCTTCTCGCCCACATCAGTGGCGATGAAACAATGCGCAGCGCGTTCATGTCGGGCGAGGATATCCACGCTGTCACGGCTTCGCAGGTCTTCGGCGTACCTCGAAGCGAGGTCACAAAGCTCCAGCGTTCTCGCGCGAAGGCGGTCAACTTCGGCATTGTTTACGGCATTTCCGCGTTCTCTCTCGCCCAGGACATCAACGTGTTCCAAAATGAGGCAAAAGCTTATATCGATACCTACCTCGAAAAGTACAGCGGCGTGCGAAATTATATGGACAGCATCAAGAAAAAGGCCAAGACCGACGGCTATGTCACGACACTTTTCGGGCGCAGGCGCCCCCTTCCGGAGCTGAAATCCGCAAACTTCAATCTGCGCTCCTTCGGCGAGCGAGTAGCTCTCAACACGCCCATACAGGGCACTGCGGCCGATATAATCAAGCTTGCGATGGTAAATGTACACCGGCGTTTGGAAGCCGAGGGGCTTGAAGGCAGGCTTATTCTCCAGATACACGACGAGCTTATAGTCGAATGTCCCGAGAAGGAAGCCGAGGAAGTCAAACGAATCCTCAAGGAAGAGATGGAAAACGCCGTCCGCTACAGCGTTCCGCTAGACGTCGACGTGAATATCGGCAAAAGCTGGAGCGACGCAAAATAGCTTTTTACACAGCGCCAAACAATATGCGGGAGGCAGCACAATGACCATTACCGACGTTAAACCGCAGCATATCGATGAAATAGAGACGATCGAAAACGCCTGCTTTTCCCTGCCTTGGCACCGCGCGGCGCTTGAAAAACAAATGAGCGCCGACAACTGCATATTTCTCGCCGCCTTGAACGACAGCGGCACGGTAATGGGTTATATTGGGCTCATGCACGTTCTTGACGAGGGCTACATCTCAAACGTCGCGGTCGCACCGGAGCACAGGCGGCGCGGCATTGCGGACTCACTCATCGAGGTGCTTATTGAAAGGACGAAAGGCCTTCTCTCCTTCATGACGCTCGAGGTAAGGGAGAGCAATCGTGCGGCGATCTGTCTTTACACCAAGCACGGCTTTGAAGTCGTAGGAAAACGCAAAAACTATTATGACAAGCCAAAGGAGAACGCTCTCCTTATGACCTTGTTTTTTAAGAAAGAGGAAGAAACCTAATGCTGATAATGTCAATTGAGAGCACCTGTGACGAAACAGCCGTTGCGATAACCGAAAACGGCAGAAGGGTGCTGACAGATCAAATATTTTCTCAGGCTGACCTCCACGCCGTTTACGGAGGCGTCGTGCCCGAAATAGCGTCGCGCTCCCATGTCGAGGTCATCTCGCAGCTTTCGGAGCGCGCGCTCAGCGTCGCTGGCGTTGCAAAAAGAGATTTGGATGCGGTGGCGGTGGCCTATGCTCCGGGTCTCATAGGCGCCGTGCTCGTAGGCGTGAACTTTGCCAAGTCCGTGGCCTATGCACTCGGCATTCCTCTCGTTCCGGTTCACCATATCAAGGGTCATATCGCGGCGAACTATATAGCTTTTCCGGAGCTTGAGCCGCCGTTCCTCTGTCTTGCGATCTCTGGCGGCAACACTCTGCTTGTCGATGTTCGCGATTACACAGATATGAAAATTGTCGGTTCGACGCGCGACGATGCCGCCGGCGAATGCTTCGACAAGACCGCCCGCGTTCTGGGACTGCCCTATCCCGGCGGAAAGCACGTCGATGCGCTTTCTAAAAACGGCAGCGACTCGAAATACGTCCTTCCCCGTTCTCACGTTGAGGGCAGCCCCTACGACATGAGCTTTTCGGGTTTAAAGACCGCGGTAGTGAACCTTGTCCACAACGCGGAGCAAAAGGGCGAGGAGCTTGACCGTGAGTCGCTCTGCGCATCCTTCGGCCGCGCCGTCAGCGAAAGCCTTGTCCCCCGCACGATGCAGCTTGCACGCGAGCTCGGCTATAAAAAGATTGCCGTCGCGGGCGGAGTCGCCGCCAACTCGCGTATACGCGAGGATTTCCGTGCTGCCGCTGAAAAAGAGGGCGCACAGCTTTTTATACCCCCGCTTTCCCTCTGCGGCGACAACGGTGCGATGATCGGCTGTCAGGGCTACTACGAATATCTTGCCGGCACAAGGGCGGACACCGCCCTGAACGCCTACGCTAACATGGAGCTGTGAAATCTATGGATACTGCAAAAATAGAGATACTGACACATACGCCGGAAGAAACGGAGCGCGCTGGCGAGGTGCTCGCTAAAACGCTCTCTGCGGGCGCGGTCGTAGCGCTTTACGGATATCTCGGCGCGGGAAAGACCGCCTTCGTACGCGGCATGGCGCGCGGCCTTGGGTCAAAAGACCGCGTCACAAGCCCGACCTTTACAATCGTCAACGAATACAGCGGAAATCTTGACCTTTTTCATTTCGACATGTACCGTCTAAAAAGCTCCGACGAGCTTTTCGACATCGGCTGGGAGGATTACCTCTCGCGCGGCGGGGTCTGCGTCGTAGAATGGAGCGAAAACGTTGCCGACGCATTTGACGGTACAGAAATTAAAATTACCATTGAAAAGCTATCGGACACCGACCGCAAGATAACCGTGGAGGATAAATAATGCGTGTATTAGGCTTTGAATCGAGCGCAAAGTCCGCATCGGTCGCGGTATGCGATGAAAACGGACTTGTTTCGCAATATTTTCAGAACAGCGGGTTGACGCACAGCCGCACTCTTCTCCCTATGGCGGAGGATATGCTTAAAAATCTTTCGCTCACCATAAATGATATCGACCTTATCGCCGTCGCGCACGGCCCCGGCTCGTTTACGGGCATACGTATCGGCGTTTCTGCGGTCAAGGGTCTCGCATGGGCCGCCGAGAAGCCCGTCTGCGGAGTCTCGACTCTCCAGGCGATGGCTTATAACGGGACAGTTTTCCCTGAAGGCAGCCTCATCTGCTGCGTCATGGACGCGAAAAGAAGCCAGTTTTACAACACACTTTTCGAAATCAAGGACGGGATACCTGTACGTCTTTGTGAGGATAGGGCAATAGGCGCCGCAAAATTAGTGGAAGAAATAGAAAATCATAAAAAATCTGTTTTTATTGTTGGAGACGGAGCATCTATGTGTTATAATGCTTTGGAAAATTTGAAAGCGAATGCCGTTCTCGTGCCTGAGCCCCTGCGTTATCAATCGGCATGGGGGGTCTGTATGGCAGCCTTAAAAGAAAAACAGCAGTCAGTCCACGAGCTCTTGCCGGTATATCTGCGCTTAAGCCAGGCGGAACGGGAACGTCAGGAACGAGTTTTCGGAAGATAGATTAACCACAAAAAATAAAGGGAGATTATTATGAGTAATGTTACTGTTTTTGACCATCCGCTCATTCAGCACAAGCTATCGGTACTTCGCGATAAAGATACAAGCGTAAAAGAGTTCCGCGAACTTATTTCCGAGATAGCGACGCTCATGTGCTATGAGGTAACACGCGATCTGCCGCTTGAGGATTTTGAGGTTGAAACGCCGGTCGCAAAGGCAAAGGTCAGACGCATAGCGGGAAAAAAGCTCGCGGTCGTTCCTATTCTCCGCGCAGGTCTCGGCATGGTAGACGGTATGCTCACTATGATCCCCAATGCAAAAGTCGGACACATCGGACTTTACCGTGATCCCGACACGCTGCTTCCCGTCAAGTATTACTGCAAGATGCCCAAGGATATCGCGGAACGTGACGTCATTATCGTCGATCCTATGCTCGCAACGGGCGGAAGCGCTGTGGCGGCAATCACCTTCATAAAGGAATACGGCTGCAAACACATTAAGCTCATGTCCATCATAGGCGCTCCGGAAGGTATTAAAAAGGTACAGGACGAGCATCCCGACGTCGATATTTTCGTTGCCGCCAAGGACTCGCATCTCAATGAGCACGGCTATATCGTTCCCGGTCTCGGCGATGCGGGCGACAGAATTTTCGGCACCAAATAATTAAGGCTC
>JAJUHD010000082.1 GCA_029268085.1 Bacillota bacterium
ATTACGCGGGAACAGGCGCGAAACCATCCTAGAAAGAACATAATCACGCGCGCACTTGGCGTCGAAAAAACGGTCGTCTGTGATACATTTTCACCTGAGCTTAAGAAAAATGATCTGCTTCTGCTTTGTTCGGACGGGCTAAGCAATACTTTGAGCGATACGGAAATCTTAGAGATCGTTAAGAGCAGGAAGGAGCTTTCCGAAATCGGCAAAGAGCTCCTCGATATGGCGCTTTCGAGAGGCGCCCCCGATAACGTTACGGTCGGTTTACTGCGTAAATAATCTTAGGTTAGACTTCCCTTACCTTAAACCTCATTATTGGAGGATGAAAAATGGAAAATTGTATGGACAGGTATCTGGGCCAGATGCTTGACAACAGATATGAGATCCTTGAGGTGATCGGCTCCGGCGGAATGGCCGTTGTTTACAAGGCCCTCTGCCACAGGCTGAACCGCCACGTCGCCGTTAAGGTTCTAAAGGACGAATTTGCCTGCGACAGCGATTTCCGGGAGCACTTTAGGGCGGAATCTCAGGCTGTTGCGATGCTGTCGCACCCGAACATAGTATCGGTCTATGATTTCAGCCGAGATTCCGACTGCCAATATATCGTTATGGAACTGCTGGAAGGCATAACTCTCAAGCAGTATATGCAGAAAAAGGGCGCTCTCAGCTGGAAAGAGGCGCTCCACTTCGCCACGCAGATCGCGCGCGCGCTGAGCCATGCGCACAGCAAGGGTATTATACACCGCGATATAAAGCCGCAGAACATCATGGTCGTCAAGGACGGCAGCATCAAGGTCGCGGATTTCGGTATCGCCCACCTTCAGTCGGAAACCGGAACCGAACCCCCGGAAACCATGGGCTCGATCCACTATATAAGTCCAGAGCAGGCTCGAGGCGGTCCCGTTGATGCACGCACAGATGTTTATTCTCTTGGCGTTGTGATGTATGAAATGCTTACAGGCAAACTCCCATACGAAGGCGATACGGTCGAAGCTATCGCTGTCCAGCATATCGGCCAGATGCTTACGCTTCCGGGCGATATCAAGCCGGATATCCCGCTTCAGCTTGAAGACATTACGCTGAAGGCCATGGCGGCGGATATCAACGAACGCTATCAGTCCGCAGACGAGCTTCTGAACGATCTAGAAGCATTTCGCAAGAATCAGGCCCTGCTTGGCATCGAATCCGGATCCGCCGAAGAAGATGAGGCTAGCGGACATCATAAGGGCGGTTTGCGTTCCAATGAAAGCTATAGACATAGAAAAGCCCGTTCGAGAACAGTCAGCACCTTTTCAGGGTTTGCGCTAATAACGATTTTCCTCATCGCTGTTGTTTCGTTTTTATGGAATTTTTGGCTTAAAGACATTTTTGTGGAATCCGAAAGGATTGAAATTCCGAGCTTTGTCGGTAAAAACAGTGAGGACGTTGTTAATAGCGATGCTTATAAGGGTACTTTCAAATTCTATGTCAAATACTCGATCGATCCCGATACCCCCGAGGGTCAGATAATCAGTCAGGATCCGGAAGCCGGAAGAAACGTTGCAACAAGTGATGACGGAATAGAAATCGAACTGGTAGTAAGCACAGGAATACAGATGACAACTATGCCTGATATGGTGAACCATGAGTACCGCGAAGCAAAGCTTTCGCTGGAACAGCTCGGTTTCGTCGTCGAAACAGAGACTGTCGCCTCTGACACGATAACAGAGGGCTATGTTGTAAGCACAAACCCCGCAGCCGACGAACAGGTCGCACAGGGAACAACCGTTACGCTCTTCGTCAGCGGAGGACCAGAGCTTAAGCAGGTTACCATGCCAAGCGTCGTTGGAAAAACCAGAGACTCCGCTGTATCAAAGCTCACCGGA
The DNA here is from genome assembly GCA_029268085.1 of Bacillota bacterium. Classification (GTDB taxonomy): domain Bacteria; phylum Bacillota; class Clostridia; order Oscillospirales; family Oscillospiraceae; genus UBA2658. Next base: position 1,869 of record JAJUHD010000082.1, read on the forward strand.
CTTAACCTTGACGTCGGAAGCATCAGCGAAGTTGAAAATGACTCACCCGCCGGAACGGTTATCTGGCAAAGCATAGAATCCGGCGAATCTGTTGCCGAACATACCGTGATATACTTAAAGGTTTCAAAAGGCCCGAAGGAGACGCCGACGCCCGAAGTATCAGCGCCCGAAACATCGGCGCCACCTGAATCCGCGGCGCCGTCCGATTCTGCCGGAGGGGCGGGTGGCTGATGCCGACAGGAATGATAGTCAAGTCGCTCAGCGGTTTTTACTATGTCGATATCGGTACTGATGTTGTCGAGTGCCGTGCGCGAGGACGGTTCAGGCTGGACGGCGTTTCACCGCTTGTCGGGGACAAAGTCAATATTTCGCTTGATCCGAATGGCAAGGGAACGGTTGACATAATACATCAAAGAAAAAACAGCTTTGTCCGTCCTGCGGTTGCAAATATTGACTGCATGGTGGTTCTCGCCTCGGCAGTCAACCCGATAACCGATCCCTTCCTTATCGACCGGGTCACGGCACTTGCCGAGAACGCGGGCTGCGAGGTGATCGTCTGCATCAATAAAACCGACCTCGACACTGGAGACGGGCTCTTCGATATATATAAAACAACAGGTTACACGCTTATCAGGACTAGCGCTTTGTCCGGCGAGGGTATCGATAAATTGAGAGCCGCGATCAAAGGCAAGCTCTGCGCGTTTACGGGAAACTCCGGCGTCGGAAAATCGAGCCTGCTTAATGCGCTTTGCCCCGAGCTCGATATCAAGGTCGGAGAAGTAAGCGATAAGCTCGGACGCGGCAGACACACGACACGCCACGTTGAGATATTTTCGCTCGGAAACGGGGCATTTATCGCGGATACTCCGGGTTTTTCCTCCTTTGACATGGAAAAAACCGAACATATCCCAAAGGAAAACCTCCAGTATTCCTTCCGCGAGTTTGCGCCATATATCGGAAGGTGCAGGTTTGACGATTGCGCGCACATTAGAGAACCGGGCTGCGCCGTTTTGGAAGCCGTAGAGAAGGGCTTGATCAGCGTCTCGCGTCACGAAAGCTATGCCAGACTTTATGAAATTTCCTCTCAGGTTAAAGAATGGGAACTAAATAAAAAATAATCACCTGCAAAAAGGCCTTTGCGTATACTGTACCGGGTACAGAATATGCAAAGGCTTTTTGCTGTCTGAAAGGAGGGGAGACCATGCGTAATAACGGCAGACCGCGTTGCAGGATCGGCTGTCTGGTCGCGCTGCTCGGAGTTTTCATACTGCTTGCGTTGATCCTGCCCACGTCGTTCTGGTGGTTCGTTCTGGGCGCTCTCCTGATTTATGTCGGATTGTGCGTAATCAGATGGTAAGGGTAAAATAGATTAGTGGAGGGTTAATATGCGAATAACTGTAATTTGTCCGCCGAAATTCATCCGCGTATTCCTGCGGAAATTGTTCTATCGTGAACGCTGAAGCAAATTAAAGAATAATACGCGTGTCCGAATCATACTGTTAATTGAAACAGTAATGAAAGGACTGATTATATGCGCGCCGCGCTTCATCGCGTTGAAAGCGATTGCTTGAAACCTATATACGACAATGTGATATGCAAAGAGGAAACTCTTGAACTTGTCGTACCGGATGTCAGCGCGGATATCGGGAAGATACTCGATGTCCGCGGGCAGTTCCTGCTGGCCTCGCAAAAAGTAAAAACCGACGAAATACATATTAGCGGTTCAGTCGAGGTCACCGTGATTTATGCGGCAGAGGACAGCGGGAAAGTGCAGTATGTAATGGCAAATATCCCTTTTAATGTAACTGCACCTGTAGCCGGAGCAGATGATAATTCGAAGCTAGTTTCACGGTGGGAGCTCTGCGATTTGGATGCAAGAACGCTGAACCCGCGCAAGCTCCTGCTCCGAGCCGATACTGCCGCACATATCGTCGTATATGCGCCGGATAAATTCGTGCTTTGGGACAACTTATCAGAGAGCGAAAAAGCCCCTGCTTATATTCTAAAAAAGGAGGCGGCTCATACCTTGGTGGTAGGCGTCCGTGAGAAGAGCTTTGTAGTTTCGGACGAATACCGTGTTCCCGCCGATAAGGGCCAAAACGTGAAAATGCTAAGCGCATCCACTGAAATATGCGTTCAGGATGTGAAAGAGGTCGGCAACAAAATAGTGATTAAAGCCCTTTCCAATACCACAGCGGTATTTCTGAATGAAAGCGACGGCAGCCTTTTCGACAGCCTGTTTAGTACACAATTTTCTCAGATAATCGAAGTAGATACATACGGCGACAGTATTATGAACTCTGTCAATATCCAGCTAAGGGATGCCGAATTCACGATGATCTCCGGCAGGGATAACAGTCCTGCTTACTCCGCATCACTGCAGATGGTTGCTCAGGCGGTAAGTAAAGACAATAGACTCGCAGTTTATATTGCAGATGCCTACAGTAATGAGTTTATGGTCAAAACCGAAACCGCTGATACGAAGCTGATGAAATGCCTGCCGAAGGATTCGCTCATGCTGAATATGAGATGCAAAATGAAGCCGAATGAGAATCTTGCGGATATCCTGTATGTATGTGTTTCCGAGGTATGTACTGAGGCGGAGGGAAACGAAATAAGAGTCTCCGTCAATATAGGCGGAGTCGGAAGATGCGAGAACGGAGAGCTTGAAGCGATCGGACTGAAGCTCAATACAGAGGAGAAGGTTGAGCTTATGAGAAATCAGAGACTCAACATTGCATCTGTCTGCTGTGAAAAGCCGATGATAATCGGCGCACCGCAAAACGCGGAAATAAGCGTTGCCGTCAATATTAATTATTGCATTAAGGAATTTTCAGAGATAAGCGCCGTCTGCTGCCTTGATATCTGCGAGGACTGCCCCATAAGATACGACGACCGCCCATCTCTTGTCGTTCTCTGCTCCGACAGGGAATCAGATCTTTGGTGTCTTGCAAAAAAATACGGCTCGACGGTTGAAATGATCGAGAACGCAAACAAATTCTACGATGATTTCACACCAAGATGCAGGCCGCTGCTCATCCCGAGAGCCAAATGACAATTAAAGCAGCATTCCTAAAAAGACTTGCGCCGCATCTTATTGTATGGTAAAATAGCGGATGCAAATCACAAGAGGAGCTGTTGATATGTCTGGTCATTCCAAATGGCATAATATTCAGAAAACCAAGGGTGCAGCGGATGCGAAGCGCGCTCAGACATTTACTAAAATCGCTAGGGAAATGATCGTTGCCGTCAAGGAAGGTGGAAGCGGAGACCCCTCAAATAATTCCCGTTTAGCCGCAGTTATTACCAAGGCAAAAGCCGCTAATATGCCGAACGACAACATTAAACGAACTATTGAAAAAGCGCTCGGTGCCGGTGATACTTCCAATTACGAAACAATAGTCTATGAAGGATATGGCCCCAGCGGCGTGGCTGTCATTGTTGAAACGATGACAGATAATCGCAACCGAACAGCATCCGAAATGCGGCACTATTTTGATAAATACGGCGGAAACATGGGAACTACAGGCTGCGTTTCATGGTCGTTCGATAAAAAGGGCGTCATAATAGTCGATAACGAGGATGGAAAGCTCGACGAGGATACGGTTATAGAGGCTGCTTTGGATGCCGGCGCCGATGACTGCGTTACCGAGGACGATACCTTTATCGTATATACCGCTCCGGATGATTTCCAACCCGTTGCGTCGGCTTTGGAAGCAAAGGGCTATAAATTCCTGTCGGCAGAAGTTGAGATGGTTCCGCAGAACTACATTAAGCTGACATCTGAAGACGATATCAAGAACATGAACAAGATGCTGGAAATGTTCGAGGATAATGACGACGTCCAGAATGTCTGGCACAACTGGGAAAACGAAGACTGAATACCGTTCGATCCAAGCGGCAAACAGCAATCTTTTGTTTGCCGCTTGCTTTAAACACTATCGATAAACGGGAGTACGAAATTATGAAAAAAAGCACTGTATCGGTCATTTTGGGCATACTGGTGGTCGCTCTCGGCATATTTTTCGGCGGACAGGCTCTGGGCTATTGGGAGCAATACAAAATTTCATTTGACGGCTGGTGGACCCTGTTCATTATCGTTCCCTGCGTCATTTCAATTGTCAACAGCGGCTTTAATCCTTTTAATACCATCGGTGCCGGTGTAGGCGTTTTGCTCTTGCTGGCGGCTCAGGATGTGCTTCGTGACGGCCTTGGCTATAAGCTGATAATTCCTTATATTATAGTTATTTTTGGTCTCAGCCTGATATTTAAAAAGCCGATCAGGTTCAGAAAGGAGAGCAATACGGGTGTTTTCGCCGGAAACAAGGGCGAGAACTTTTTTGCCGTTTTCGGCGGAAACAGTCCCCAGTTCAACGGGGTTGATTTTCGCGGCGCGAACGCATATGCGATCTTCGGCGGTATTGATCTAAAGCTCCAGAACGCGGTCATCAGACGCGACTGCGTTATAAATACATATACCGTTTTCGGCGGTACAGATATATACCTGCCTAAAAATGTGAAATGTATTGTCGAGAGTACGCCGGTTCTCGGCGGAGTCGAAAACAGGTTTGTAACCGAGGCCGGAGAAAACGCGCCGACAGTGCTCATAAGAGCGATAAGCATTTTCGGCGGTACGGATATAAGATAAGATAAGATATTTCATTTACTTGTTCAATAATGTGAATATGATTAAAAATCCCCGGCTCAGCCGGGGATTTGCTTTTATTGGGAGCGGAATAAAAAGAGGCACTATCAAAAATAATGCCTCGTCGTTAACATCTTACTAGTTCAGCTCATCAGGAATACGTTCGTGTCCGTTCCGAAATTATAAACGCTGTAACAGACAAGCACCTCATCGATCCCGTTTTCTCTGATATAGTCGGATACTGTTTTGTCTATAAGCTGTGTTTTGTAATAACGCAAATCCATAACGTCGATCTCGGAATAATTGTTTTGCAGGTAGGGAAGGAGGGAGTCCATGTAGCTGTCTCGTAATATCAATATCTTCGGCGCATCGGTTTTTCCTGTGGTAATTTTCAAAAGAGGCGTGTTTCCTCCAAAAAACATGGAATATTTATCTTTTTTTTCAAGAAATGTATAATCATACATTGTTCCTTCAACAGGCTCGTTTGTGGAATAGTTTATTACTTCCGTTGATGGGTTCTGAGGAGCAAATATCTCAATTGAATCAGGCTTTACCCAGCTCATGCCAGACTTTGAATAAACAGTACCGTAGAACGCATCAGTAACTTTGTACGGAGTGAAATAGGAGAGGGGGGTAGCTGTGTGCCCCATGGCATTCATAATTGCTTCATAACCATAGTAGGCGCCGAGGCTCGTCCAGTGATGGTCAGTGCGGTAATAGATGTACTCGTCTGTATGAGCTGCCAGAGCACTTTCAACATCAATGTTTTTCGCTCCTGAATTAGCATAACAATAATCTATAATACTCTTTTGGCTATAATTCGGCGCGTTTTTCGGAAGAAGGTTTGAGTGTATCTCTGAATTTGAAGGAATAAGAGCAAAATAAACAGGAACACCGGCGTTTTCCGTAAAGCTTTTAACTGCCTCTATATTGGTGTCGAGCTGCTTCTGATCGGGAGCCTCATATGCTTCGATAAGCGTTCCGTCTTTGCAGAGGTAGATGCCCTTGTTCTCCATCTTGCCGATTGCAAGTTCGCTTCTTGCTTTGAGTGTGGTCCATTTATCGCGAAAAGGAAACTGGTCGGTAGTATAGGACTCAAACTTCGTTGTAAATTTCTTGGCGAACAGCGACTCCAGGCTGAAGGCCGGGGCCTGTGTAAGCTCCCTGTTTTCCTGTTCGGAAAAAACCTTATCCGGTATGAGAAGAAACAGGGCAAAAAACAAGGCGATATATGCGGTAAATATTATTATCTGTACCCATGATGAACGTTTTGACATATGCTCTACCTCTTAGAAACGGAAATACAGGAAGGGATTATAAGTTGCGTCGACGAGATAAGCGGTGCAGATTATAAGTATAATGACAACTGCTGCGGGCGTTGTATAAGACTGTACTTTTTGGGGAAGTTTCCTATATAAATCTTTTAGAGTGGGAGTGCAGGCGATTATAGAGATAACAAATATTATGGCGAAAGAAGCAAAGTAGAATCCGTCGACAGGCTTGAAAAATCCGCCTTCTCCGAAGCCGAACATTGCTTTATAATACGTTACGCAGGCCGGAAGAGATGCCAGCTGGAACAGAACCCACCCACAAACCGCGACAAAAATCGTATACACATGACCGACAAATTTCGGCGCTTTGTCAAGAACCTTGAGCCAGTATAGCTTTTCAAATATAAGAAACGCCGCGTAGTACAGACCCCAGAGCATAAATGTCCAGCTTGCGCCATGCCAGAAGCCCGTAAGCGCCCATACAATGGTAATGTTGAGAAGCTGACGATATTTGCCCTTACGGTTGCCGCCGAGAGGAATATAGACATAGTCGCGGAACCATGTACCGAGACTGATGTGCCAGCGCCTCCAGAATTCAGTGACACTGTGCGAAATATAAGGATAATTAAAATTCTCCATGAACTCAAAGCCGAGCATCCGGCCTAGACCGATGGCCATGTCGCTGTAGCCCGAGAAGTCGAAGTAGATCTGCAAAGAGAAGGCCAATATCCCGATCCAGGAGCCGACGCAGCTCAGATCCGTAGCGGCCATTGCGGAGTAGGTGTCCCATAGCTTGCCGATATTGTTGGCAATAAGAACTTTTTTTGCAAGTCCTATAGTAAAGCGTCTTACACCGCTTGCAAACTGCTCGGGCGAGCTTGCTCTGAAATTGAGCTGGGATGCAACGTCTTTATAGCGGATGATAGGGCCGGCGATGAGCTGCGGAAACAGCGCAACGAAGGTGCCGAAGCTGATGAAATTCTTCTGCACATCGCTGTCTCCCCGATAAATATCGATAGGGTAAGACATAGTCTGAAAAGTGTAGAACGAGATACCGATCGGCAGAGTCACGCCCAGAGGCTGAATAAATCCAAGTCCGGGGATCTGATTCAGGGTATTCGCAAAGAGATCAAAGTATTTGAAGAACATTAGCATCGCCAGATTGATGACGATATTGATTACAAGGTAAGTTTTTGCTTTTGGTTTATTATCATCGCGGTATTTGCCTACAAAAATCCCCGTAATATAATTGACGATGATCGAGAACAACATGAGGACGATATAAACAGGCTCGCCCCAACCGTAAAAAATAAGGTTAACTACGAACAGCCAAGGGTTGCGCCACTTCCATGGGACAATATAATAAACTGCCAGAACTACAGGCAGATAAATAAACATAAAAAGTATGCTTGAAAAAACCATTCAGCACTATCCTCCGTAAGGCCGCATAATATCATATTTTACAGGATATCTCTTTCAATTGCAACATGGCACAAATGGTTTTGACAAAATAATCTTGATAACAAGGCGACCGCACTAAACGATCGCCTTCAGGCTATTTATCTTTATCAGGCTCGAAGCTTGCCAAAGGATTCGCTGCCGCCGCTATTCGCAGCTCTGAGCTATCCACATGAGTGTATATCTGGGTAGTGTTGAGATGCTCATGACCTAGAACCTCCTGAAGCGTGCGAACATCGACGCCGTTCTGGAGCATAAGCGTTGCCGCAGTATGGCGCAGCTTATGCGCAGAATACTGAGTTGAATCAAGACCTGCGCGCATGAGGTTCGTTTTGACCATACTATGGACCGTTTCCCGGGAAATTCGGGTTCTGCGGTTTGACACGAACATTGCTGGTTCGCGCGAGGGTACTGTGTTTTTTCGCACAATAAGCCAGTTATCAATCGCACGTTTAGTCGATTCGTTTAGATAGACAATGCGTTCCTTATTGCCTTTTCCTACTATACGCAGAATGTCACCGTGATAATCAGTTACGTTAAGGCCGACAATCTCAGAAATTCTCAGCCCGCAGTTTAAGAAGATGCAAAGTATGCAGTAATCACGTTCCCTGTTATTTCCATCAACAGAATTTAGAAGACAGCGGCTCTCTTCAAGCGTTAGATAGCGGGGGAGGGATTTGGGGGTTTTAGGCGAGTCCAAATCCGCAACAGGATTTTCTGCAAGTAATTTCGCTTTTACCGTAAGATATTTATAAAAGCTACGAATGCATGCAATTTTCCTTGCACGAGTTGTTGTGCTTAATCCATATTCTTTATAGTGGCTGCGTTGATTAACAATTCTGTCACGAGCGAGGAATGTGAGAAAATTATAGACCTCATTAAGTGTAACATTTCGTACGAAGTCAAGATCAACGTCCATAATTGATATCTCGTCAAAATCAGCTTTGCGCGCTACAATACCGCGTTCAATCTTCAGAAAACGGAAAAAAGTGCGCAAGTCCAGAAAGTATTCATCGACAGTTTTCGACGAATGTCCTTTAATGGTTTCGTGATACATAAGAAAGTCTTTGAGTATAGGAGGAGATTCTTGACGATAATCCATAAAATAAATACTCCTTTTGAATACCTAATAAAGAGTACATTAAAAGAAACACAGCATTAAGGGGTGATAATATTGTACTATTTATATTAAGAATAATCAATAATAAATTAAACAAAATAAAAATTTTGTTTAATTTAG